>NZ_JBGLYN010000040.1:0-56550 GCF_047304045.1 Variovorax sp. Varisp85 | reverse complement strand
GTGAACGCCGCGCCGGTGCTGCCCGACTCCGCACTGCAGCGCTCGAACAACCGCGGCAGCGGCAGCACCCGCATGGAGGGCACGCAGCTCATTCCGCCGCCGCAGCCGCTCTCCGACAGCCGCAAGCTGGCCCCGAGCCCGCTGCGCGGCGCCCTGCCGCCGACGGCCGACCCGGTCAGCGCACGCGAACTGCCTTGATGTCCATGCGCTACCCGCTTCCCTACGCGTTCGCGCGCACCCAGCAACTGCTGCTCGAGGAGTCCGACGACGGCCGCTACACGCTGTGGATGTCGAGCCACCCGGCGCGCAGCGCGGTCGGCGAGGTGTCGCGCAAGTACGGCGTGCAGGCCTTCGAGGTGCTGGCCGACGGCCCGTTGGCACAGCGCATCAGCGCGGCCTACGCGCAGGGCGAATCGAGCGCCGCCGCGGTGGTGAGCGAGGTGCAGAGCGACGCCGACCTCTCACGCATGATGCAGGAGCTGCCAGCGGTCGAAGACCTGCTGGAGAGCGCGGGCGACGCGCCCATCATCCGCATGCTGAACGCGCTGCTCACGCAGGCCGCGCGCGACGGCGCAAGCGACATCCACATCGAGCCCTACGAGCGCACGTCGTCCGTGCGCTTTCGCATCGACGGCACGCTGCGCGAGGTGGTACAGCCCAACCGCGCGCTGCACGCCGCGCTGATCTCGCGCCTGAAGATCATGGCCGACCTCGACATCTCGGAGAAGCGGCTGCCGCAGGACGGGCGCATCAGCTTGCGCATCGGCACGCGCGCGGTCGACGTGCGGGTGTCGACGCTGCCCAGTGCGCACGGCGAGCGCGCAGTGCTGCGCCTGCTGGACAAGAGCGAGTCGAAGCTCACGCTCGAATCGGTGGGCATGCAGGGCGACACGCTCGCGCGCTTCGAGAAGCTCATTGCGCAGCCGCACGGCATCATCCTCGTGACCGGGCCCACGGGGTCAGGCAAGACCACCACGCTGTACGCCGCGCTGGCCCGGCTCGACGCGAGCCGCAGCAACATCATGACGGTGGAAGACCCGATCGAGTACGAGCTGCCGGGCGTGGGCCAGACGCAGATCAACGCCAAGATCGAGCTCACCTTCGCCAAGGCCCTGCGCGCCATCCTGCGGCAGGACCCGGACGTGATCATGATCGGCGAGATCCGCGACTTCGAGACCGCGCAGATCGCCATCCAGGCCTCGCTGACCGGCCACCTCGTGCTGGCCACGCTGCACACCAACGACTCGGTCAGCGCCGTCACACGCCTGACCGACATGGGTGTGGAGCCCTTCCTGCTGAGCTCCTCGCTGCTCGGCGTGCTCGCGCAGCGCCTCGTGCGCAAGGTCTGCACGGTGTGTGCCGGGGCAGGCTGCGAGGCGTGCGGCCAGACCGGCTACCAGGGCCGCACCGGCATCTTCGAACTGCTGGTGGCCGACGACACCGTGCAGGGCCTGATCCACAGCAAGGCGGCCGAGAGCGAGCTGCTGCAGGCCGGCGCGCGCGGCGGCCTGCGCCTGATGCGCGAGGACGGCGAGCGGCTGGTGCAGGCCGGTATCACCTCGCGCGCCGAGTTGCTGCGCGTCACACGGGACTAGGTTCCCGTTCCGCCATGCCCGCCTATTCCTTCGAAGCCATCGACGCCAGCGGCCAGTCGCGCGAAGGCGTGCTGGAGGCCGACACTGCCCGCAGCGCGCGCAGCCTGCTGCGGGCGCAGGCGCTCATTCCGCTGTCAGTCAAGCCGGTCGGCAGCGACCACGTCAACGGCACCGGCCAGCGCAGCGGCCTCGGCCGCTGGCTCGGCGGCGGCAAGCGCGTCTTCAATTCCACCGGCCTCGCTGTGTGGACGCGGCAGCTCGCAGGGCTCGTCTCGTCGGGCCTGCCGCTGGAACGCGCGCTCACGGCGCTCACTGACGAGGCCGAATCGGAGCCGCAGCGCAACCTCGTCGCCTCGCTGCGCGCCGAGGTCAACGCGGGCTCGCCGTTTGCGCGCGCGCTGTCGGCGCACGCGCGCGAGTTCTCGCCCATCTACACCGCCGTGATCGGTGCCGGTGAACAAAGCGGCAACCTCGGACTCGTGCTCGACCGCCTTGCCGACGACCTGGAAGAACGCCAGGCGCTGCAGCAGAAGCTGATCGGCGCGGCGCTGTACCCGGCCATCGTCACGCTGGTGGCGATCGTGATCGTGATCTTCCTCGTGAGCTACGTGGTGCCGCAGGTGGCGCAGGTGTTCGCGGGCACCAAGCGCTCGCTGCCTTTTCTCACGACCGTGATGCTGTCGCTGAGCGCGGGCGTTCGCAACTACGGCTGGTGGATGCTGGGCGCAGTGGTGCTCGCGGCCGTCGGCGCGCGGCTGGCGCTGGCGCAGGAAGCCTTGCGCCTGAAATTCGATGCGGCCTGGCTCAAGCTGCCGCTGGTCGGCAAGCTCGCGCGCGGCTACAACGCGGCGCGCTTCGCCAGCACGCTCGCCATGCTGGCCACCGCCGGCGTGCCGATCCTGCGCGCGCTGCAGGCCGCCTCCGAGACGCTGGGCAACCGCGCGATGCGCGCCGACGCGCTCGACGCGCTGGTGCTCGTGCGCGAAGGCGCGCCGCTCGCTTCGGCGCTCGCGCAGAAGAAGCGCTTTCCGGGCCTCGTGTCGATGTTCGCGCGACTGGGCGAGCAGACCGGCACGCTGCCGCTGATGCTGCAGCGCGCGGCCAACCAACTCGGCGCCGAGGTGCAGCGCCGCGCGATGCACCTGGCCACCATCCTCGAGCCGCTGCTGATCGTGGCAATGGGCGGCGTGGTGATGCTGATCGTGCTGGCCGTGATGCTGCCGATCATCCAGTTGAACCAGTTCGTCAAATAGCGGGAGCCTCGCCGCCATGGCCAATCGAAGCTACCTGTTCGCCAGTCCTTTCGTGCCGGGAGCCGATCCCGAGAAGGACGATCCACGGCAGGTCAAGGGCATCTCGGAGCGCAGCTACGCCATTCCGCTGGTCTACCGGCTGCTGGTGTCCGCGGACGTGCGGCTGTGCCGCTCGATGATCTGGAGCCGGCCCGAACCCACCGCGCTCGCGGGCCGCGCCGGCGCGGGCATCGACCGGCTGCAGCAGCTTCTCGCGCGCATCGACCATCCGGCGGTTGCGCCGTTGTGCAAGCAGGCACTCGACTTTCTGAGCAACCACGCCGACCGCAGCGGCTACTTCGTGCTGGAGTGCGCCGAGATCCTCGACATGGGCGATGCGCCGCTCGGCGAGCAGGCCGCCGACCTGCTGAAGGACGTGCAGAACATCGACGCCGAGATCGAAGCCGCCGTGGCCGAGCTCGCGCCGAAGAAGAAGAATTTCTGGCAGCGCGTTTTCACGCCGTCCCAGGAGAGCATCGAGGCGCCGCTGCGCGAGTTGGGCCTGGGCTACTGGTCGGATACGCTCTACTACGCGCCTGACCAGGCGACCTGAACCCACCGCACGCTCATGCCAGTCACCCTCGAAGACAAGCTCGTGGTCGCGATCTCCTCGCGCGCCCTGTTCAACCTCGAAGAAGAAAACAAGATCTTCGAGGCCGGGGACAACGAGGGCTACATGAAGCTGCAGCTCGACCGCATCGACGTGCCGGCCGCGCCCGGCATCGCCTACTCGCTGATCCGGAAGCTGCTGCGCTTCAACGAAGACGGCGTGCAGCGCGTCGAGGTGGTGATTCTTTCGCGCAACGATCCGGTCTCGGGCATGCGCATCTTCAAGTCGAGCGCGGCCGCCGACATCAAGCTGCAGCGCGGCGTGTTCACGCAGGGCCGCCCGCCCTTCGGCTACCTGCGCCCGCTGCGCGCGCACCTGTTCCTGTCGGTCAACGGTCAGGACGTGCGCGAGGCGCTCATCGCGGGCTTTCCGGCCGCGCGGGTGTTGGTCGAATCGGTAAAGGCCAGCGACGCCTGGCCGAACGAAGTGCGCATTGCCTTCGACGGCGACGCGGTGCTGTTCTCCGACGAGGCCGAGCGCGTGTTCCAGGCCGAGGGGCTCGACGCCTTCCAGGCGCACGAACTCAGCAAGGCCGACCTGCCGCTGCCCGAAGGTCCCTTCAAGCCGCTGCTGATGGCGCTGCACCGGCTGCAGATGGCCGGCAACGCGCAGATGCGCATTCGCACCGCGCTGGTCACCGCGCGCAGCGCACCGGCGCACGAGCGCGCCATTCGCACGCTGATGAAGTGGAACATCCGCGTCGACGAGGCCATGTTCCTCGGCGGCCTGCCCAAGGGCGAATTCCTGCGCGAGTTCGAGCCCGATTTCTTCTTCGACGACCAGACCGGCCACGTCGACGCGGCCTCGCGGCACGTGCCCGCCGGACATGTGTCCAGCGGTATCAGCAACGAGCCCTGAGCCCGGGCTTGAACGCGGCGCCAGGCCGCGCCACACCATCGTTCCGCCGTTGCCGAAAGCGCCCGCCCGGCGGTGCGTTGTCACGCGCCTGACTTCGCTGCGTCACTGCAAGTTAACCGCCCGGTAACGGGTTCTCCCTAGTCTTGTGGGCCCGGATGCGCGCTCCTGTCGCGCCTTCCAGAACCACATAACAAAGGACCGATTCCATGCGACTTCTTTTCCCCGGCACGCGGCTTGCGCCCGTGCTGTTGCTGGCCTGCGCGCTCTCGGCCTGCGGGGGCGGCGGTGGCGGTGGCGGCGGCGGCTTCTTCGGCGGCACGCCGACGACCCCGGCCACGCCTACACCCACGACGCCCACCCCACCCGACAACACCGTGAAGCCCGAGATGCGCTGCGCACCGTGAGCATTGCCAGGAACAACACCATGACCACCCGCCGCAAATTCCTCACGGGCGCCGCCACCACCGGCATCGCCGCCGCCGCGCTCAATGCCTTTCCGCCAAGCATCCGCCGCGCGCTCGCCATTCCCGCCAACAACAAGACCGGCACGATCATGGACGTCGAGCACGTCGTGATCCTGATGCAGGAAAACCGCTCCTTCGACCATTACTTCGGCACACTCATGGGCGTGCGGGGCTTCGGCGACCGCTTCACCATTCCGCTGCCCGGCGGGCGCAGCGTGTGGCAGCAGAGCGATGCCGCCGGCAAGCTGGTGCTGCCCTATCACCTCGACCAGACCAAGGGCAACGCGCAGCGCGTGAGCGGCACGCCGCACTCGTGGAACGACGCGCAGAACGCCTGGGACGGCGGCCGCCTCAGCCAATGGCCCAGGTACAAGACCACCGCTTCGATGGGCTACTTCCAGGAAGCCGAAGTGCAGTTCCAGTACGCGCTGGCCAACGCCTTCACCGTGTGCGACAGCTACCACTGCGGCATGCACACCGGCACCAACTCGAACCGCCTGTTCCACTGGAGCGGCACCAACGGCCCATCGGGCGAAACGGGCGCCGGCCTCGCGGGCCTCTCGTCGATAGACAACACTTGGGAGAACCTCCGGTTTCCATGGGACCCGGTAAAAAACCCAGGTGTCGACTCGACCACCTACGGCTGCAACTGGAAGACATATCCGGAGCGCCTGCAGGACGCCAAGGTCAGCTGGATGCTCTACCAGAACCTGCCCGACAACTTCACCGACAACCCGCTGGCAGGCTTCCAGCAGTACCGTGCGGCCAACAAGGCCTCGGGCAAGAACGACATGCGCTACGACGGCGACGCCAGCCCGCCCGACGGCGTGACGCTGCCGGCCTACGACCCCGCCAGCGACGATGCCGGCAATCCGCTCTACAAGGGCATCGCCAACACCATGCCCGACGGCGGCCTGCTGGGAACGTTCCAGCAGGACGTCCTCAACGGCAAGCTGGCGCAGGTGTCGTGGATCGTGGCGCCCGCCACCTACTCCGAGCACCCCGGTCCTTCGAGCCCGGTGCAGGGCGCGTGGTACATCCAGCAGGTGCTGGACGCGCTCACCGCATCGCCCGATGTGTGGAGCAAGACGGTCTTCATCGTCAACTTCGACGAGAACGATGGCTACTTCGACCACGTGCCGTCGCCCTCGGCGCCTTCGCTGGCCGACCCCGCCGACCCGAAGAGCGCCGCGGGCAAGACCACGCTGTCCGACAGCGACATCGCCTTCGAGCGCCACACATACCCTCTCGTGGGCACCACCGTCGCGCCTGCGGACGGCCGCGTCTATGGCCCGGGCCCGCGCGTGCCGATGTACGTCATCTCGCCGTGGAGCCGCGGCGGCTGGGTCAACTCGCAGGTGTTCGATCACACCTCGGTGCTGCGCTTCCTCGAGGCGCGATTTGGCGTCGTGGAGAAGAACATCAGCCCGTTCCGGCGCGCGGTGTGCGGCGACCTCACGAGCGCCTTCAACTTCGCCACGCCCAACAACGAAGTGCTGCCCACGCTCGCCGGGCGCCGCACCAAGGCCCAGGCCGACCAATTGCGCGCCGACCAGCAAGCGCTCGCGCAGGTGCCGCTGCCGCTCACGCCCGCGCTGCCGCAGCAGGCCACGGGCACGCGCCCCTCGCGCGCCTTGCCGTATGAACTGCACACCAGCGCCAAGGCCGACGCGGTCAACGGCAAGCTGCAGCTGCTGTTCGCCAACACCGGCAAGGCCGCGGCGGTGTTCCACGTGTACGACAAGCTGCACCTCGACCGCCTGCCGCGCCGCTACATGGTGGAAGCAGGAAAGCAGCTCGACGACACCTGGGCCGCGATGGCCGACGATGGCGGGCGCTACGACCTGTGGGTGCTCGGGCCGAGCGGCTTCCATCGCCACTTCAAAGGCAACCTCGGCACGCTGCGCGCCGGCGACGCCGCGGCGCCCGAGGTTCGCGTGTGCTACGACATCACCAACGGCAATGTCTACCTGAGCATGCGCAACGACGGCAAGGCGGCCTGCAGGTTCACCGTCACTGCCAAGGCCTATCGCAACGACGGCCCGTGGACCGCGACAGTGAACGGCGGCGCCACCACCGATCAGCACTGGGAACTCGCGAGCAGCGGTCAGTGGTACGACTTCGCAGTCACCTGCGATGCCGACCCGGCCTATTACCGCCGCTTTGCGGGCCGCGTGGAAACCGGCAGGCACACGGTGAGCGATCCGGCGATGGGCTTGCCCGACCTCTGAGCGCGGGCAAGAATGCCGGCATGCTGAAGATCCTTCGACATGCCGACGTTCTGGTCACCATGGACGCCGCGCGGCGCGAAATCGCCGACGGCGCCGTAGTGTGCGATGGCCCCGCGATAGCCTGGGTGGGCCCCACCGCCGAGCTGCCCATCGTCTACCTCGACGCCCTGCGCAACGGCCAGGCCGAGGCCATCGACATGCACGGCCACGTCGTGATGCCCGGCCTGGTCAACACGCACCACCACATGTACCAGAGCCTCACCCGCGCTGTGCCCGAGGCGCAGGACGCCGAGTTGTTCGGCTGGCTCACCAACCTGTACCTGCTGTGGGCGCGCCTCACGCCCGAGATGATCCGCGTCTCGACGCAGACTGCGATGGCCGAGCTGATGCTCTCGGGCTGCACCACCACCAGCGACCATCTCTACCTGTTTCCCAACGGCTCGCGGCTCGATGATTCGATCGAGGCGGCCGATGCCATGGGCATGCGCTTTCATGCGGCGCGCGGCAGCATGAGCGTGGGCCGCAGCACCGGCGGCCTGCCGCCCGACGAGGTGGTGGAAACCGAGGAAGCCATCCTGCGCGACAGCGAGCGGCTCATCGGCCGCTGGCACGATGCCAGCCGCCATTCGATGCGCCGCATCGTGCTCGCGCCCTGCTCGCCGTTCTCGGTGTCGCGCGACCTGATGCGCCTGTCGGCCGAGCTGGCGCGCGAGCGCGGCGTGTCGCTGCATACGCACCTGGCCGAGAACGACAACGACGTGGCGTACTCGCGCGAGAAGTTCGGCATGACGCCGGCCGAATACGCCGAAGACCTGGGCTGGGTCGGCCGCGACGTGTGGCACGCGCACTGCGTGAAGCTCGACGAGGCCGGCATCGCGCTGTTCGGCCGCACCGGGACGGGCGTAGCGCACTGCCCCTGCTCCAACATGCGGCTGGCCTCGGGCATCGCGCCGATCGGTGCGATGCGCCGCGCAGGCGTTCCCGTAGGGCTGGGCGTGGACGGCAGCGCATCGAACGACGGCGCGCACATGCTCGGTGAAGCGCGGCAGGCCCTGCTGCTGCAGCGCGTGGGCTACGGCCCGGCGGCGATGACGGCGCGCGAGGCGCTGGAGATCGCCACGCTGGGCGGTGCGCGCGTGCTCGGGCGCGACGACATCGGCGCGATCGCGCCGGGCATGTCGGCCGACATCGTGGCCTTCGACCTGCGCGGCGTGGCGCATGCGGGGGCGGGGCACGACCCGGTGGCGGCGCTGGTGTTCTGCACGCCGGGGGCGGTGTCGCTGAGCGTGATCAATGGGGCGGTTCGCATCCGCGACGGAGAGTTCACCGGCATGGCGCTCGCACCGCTGCTGGCAAGGCACCGCGACCTGGCGCGCACGCTCTACGACGCCGCACGGCACCCGCACACGGCCTGACGCCGGCGCTCGCGCTAGCACCGGGAGCGCGCTTCCAGGCTAGGCACCAACCCTCATTGCCAGCGCCAGAGCCCCTCCGCAGAATCCGCCCACCAAATAGAACGAGCGTTCTATTTGGTGGCCGAACCCCTCCTCGGCCTTCCCCCAGACTCACTACAACAGGGAACGCTCCCGATGAAACGCAGAGACATCCTCAAATGGTCGGCCTCGGCGGGTGGCCTGGGCCTGCTGGCCGGCAGGCCTTCCACCGCCTCGGCGGCCCTGCCGGTGCCCAAGCCCACGCTGCCGCAAAAGATCGACCCGATCAGCGCCACGCTGCGGCGCCTCGAACTGGTGGGGCGGCAGTCGACCTACCTCTGGACCGAATCGCACATCAACCTGGCTGGCGTACCAATGGGTGCGGTGGTGCCGCCGGGCGAACTGCCGGCGCTCGAACACCAGCTCGCGACCCTCTCGAAGGCGGTCGAAGCCGTCACCAATTTCGCGGCCTCGTTCGCCACCAGCGCGCTGGCCTCGGGCAGCCTGCAGTCGCTCGACAACCTGCGCACGCGCCTCGCGGGGCTTCAGGCCAGCTTCGATCAACTGCTGGCCGCCAACGGCGGATTGCTCACGCTGCCCGCGACGGTGTTGAACCTGCTTGCCACTCTCACCAGCACGGCAGGCGACATCGGCACGCAGCTCAGGCAGATCCATCACGACCTGCTCTCGCAAGGCCCGCTGGGCGCATTGAACGGACCGAAGACGGTGGCGCAGTACGACGCGCTGTTCGTCACCATCGAGAAGCCGGCCATCTCGCCGCTGCTGCACGACAACGACCTGTTCGCGGCCATGCGTGTGGCCGGCCCCAACCCGACGCTGATCCAGCGGGCGACGGCGCTGCCGGCCAAGTTCCCGTTGAGCGACGCCCAGTACCGCCAGGTGATGGGCGCCGGCGACAGCCTCGCCGACGCGGCGGCCTCGGGCCGCCTCTACCTCCTCGACTACGAAGGCCTGGGCGACATGGCGCCGGCCGGCCCGCAGGCCAAGCCGCTCACGGGCACGGGCTACATCCACGCGCCCATCGCGCTGTTCGCACGGCCGAAGACCGGCCGCTCGCTGGTGCCGGTCGCGATCCAGTGCGCACAGGAGCCGACACTCGCCCCGATCTTCCTGCGCGTGGACGACACCGCCAACGCCGAAGCCTGGTGGGCCTGGCAATCGGCGAAGACCGCCGTGCAGGTGGCCGACTTCAACTACCACGAGATGTTCGTGCACCTGGGCCGCACGCACCTGATGTCGGAGGCCTTCGCGATGGCCACGCAGCGCCAGTTCGCGACCGCGCATCCGCTGAGCCGGCTGCTGTCGCCGCACCTCGAGGGCGCGATGTTCATCAACGAGGCCGCGACGCTGATCATCATGGCGCCGCTGACCACGGGCGACGTGATCCTCGCCGCGCCCATCGAGACGCTGCAGAGCGCGTGCGGCCGCGACCGGCTGGCCTACGACTTCCAGGACCGCATGATGCTGCCCAACGACCTGCGCACGCGCGGCGTGGACGACACGGCGGCGCTGCCCGACTACCCGTACCGCGACGACGGGCTGCTGGTGTGGAACGCCATCGCGCAATGGGTCGGCGACTACGTGGCCACCTACTACTTGAGCGACGGCGACGTGACCGGCGACTACGAGCTCAAGGCCTGGGCCACCGAGCTCGCGACCAGCGGCAAGGTGCACGGCTTGCGCCCCATCACCACACGCGCGCAGCTCGTCGACGTGCTGACCGCGATCATCTTCAACGCCAGCGCGCAGCACGCGGCGGTGAACTTTCCGCAGTACTCGGTGATGACGTATGCGCCCTTCAGCGCGGGCACGGGCGGCATGCCGGCACCGACGGGCAGTGCGGGGCAGAGCGAAGCGAGCTGGTCGCAGATGCTGCCGTCGCGGCTGGCGGCGCAGGAGCAGATCCTGCTGTTCCACATCCTCGGCGGCGTGTACTACCGGCCGCTGGGCGAGTACAAGGACAACGTGTTCCCGCACCTGCCGGTGCTGATCGACCCGGCCATCGCAGGACCGGGCGGGCCGCTGGAGCGCTTCCGCAATGCGCTGGCCGGCATCGAGGCCACCATCCGCCAGCGCAACACCACGCGCACGCGGCCCTACGAGCACTTGCTGCCGAGCCGCATTCCCTCGAGCACGAACATCTGAAGCAAGCGCAGGCGCCGCTCAGCGCCGCATCGTGTCGAGCTGCGTGACGGGCGCGCTGTCGTTGCCCCAGGAGCCGCGCACATAGGTGAGCACGGCTGCGACCTCGGCGGCATCCAGCGTCTGCCCGAACGGAGGCATGCCGTAGGGCCGTGGATTGCCGGGCGTCGAGGGCAGGAAGCCGCCGTGCGCGACCACCTGGATCAGGTTGGTGGGCCGCGCCATGTTGACAGCGCGGTTGCCGGCGAGCGGCGGATAGGCGCCCACGGCGCCCTGCCCCTGGTCGCCATGGCAGTAGGCACAGCGCTGGTCGTAGATCTTCGCGCCGCGCGTCATCGTGGCGGCGTCGCGGCGGATCGGGGCCTTCGCGATGGTCGCAGCCTCGGGCTTCGGTGCATCGGGCAGGTCCTTCAGGTAGCTCGCCATGGCCGTGAGGTCGGCGTCGCTCAGGTACTGCGTGCTGCGGAACACCACGTCGGCCATCGGCCCCATGACCGAGCCGCGCGGCGCGACGCCGCTCTTGAGCAGCGACACCACGTCGGCCGCGGGCCAGCCGGCAACGCCGGCTTCGTGCGGGTCGTTGAGCGAGGGCGCATACCAGTTCTCCACGGCGATCAGGCCGCCCGAAAGGCCAAGCCTCGTTTCCGTCGCGCCAAGCGAGTTGCGGCTGCCGTGGCACGCAATGCAATGGCCGAGGCCGTTGACCAGGTACGCGCCCCGGTTCCATTCAGCGGGCTTGCCGGCATTGGCCACGAAGGGCTCGGGCTTGAACGACAGCGCACGCCACACGGCCAGCGCCGCCTGCGTGTCGTAGGGGAAGCGCAGCAGGTGCGCCCTGTTGGGCTCCGGCGCGGGCGGCAGGCTGCGCAGATAGGCGTAGATCGCATCCGAATCCTCGCGCGTCACCTGCGTGAAGTTGGGATACGGAAACGCCGGGTACAGCAGTCGCCCGTCCTTGCTGCGGCCGTTGTGCATGGCGCGCCAGAAGTGCGCGCTGCTCCAGCTGCCGATGCCGCTCTTGCCGTCGGGGGTGAGGTTGCTCGAAAAGATGGTGCCGAAGGGTGTCTCCAGGGGCAGCCCGCCCGCATAGGGCTGGCCGCCGCGCGTGGTGTGGCAGCCCGCGCAGTTGCCGGCCAACGCGAGATAGCGCCCGCGCTCGATCAGCTGCGGCGTGGCCGCGAAGGCTTCGGCCTGAGTGGGCAGCGGGTCTTCGCCGCGCAGGTTCATCGCGACGATGGTGCCCGCTGCCGCGGCCCCCAGCACGATCAGCGTCAGCAGCGTCCAGCCCAGGCGTCGCAGTTTCATGATCGCGGCCCCGTCACTTCGACTTCGGTATGCCGCCGCAGTTCACGGGCAGCGGCGCGGGCAGCGAGGCCGCGGGCTTCGTGTCGGCCGGCATCGGCTGCACCGCCAGCCAGCTCGCTACAGCGTTGATGTCGGCGGTGGTCATGCGCCGGCCAATGTCGGCCATGCAGTCGGGCGGCAGCGCATGCCGCTCGCTCGTGAGCCATGCGCCGAGTTGCGACGACACGTACAGCCGCGGCAGCCCCAGGAGCCCCGGAATGGCCGGCTGCACGCCGGTGAGGGCCGCGCCATGGCACTGCACGCAGGCGGGCACGCCGCGCGCCGCATCGCCTTCGTGCACGAGCTGGCGGCCGCGCTGCAACTGCTCGGGCGTCGCGTCGCTGGTGGTGGCGATGGGCGGGTAAGGCAGTTGCAGCCCGGAGAAGTACTCGGCCATCTCGCGCAGGTACGCATCCGACAGGTGCTGCACCATGTACGCCATGTCGCTGTTGAAGCGCCGCCCGTCGCGAAAGCTCACGAGCTGGTTGAACAGGTAGCCGGCCGGCTTGCCGGCAAGGCGCGGAAAGTAGCCGGCGTTGGTGGTCGCGCCTTCGCGGCCGTGGCAGGCGATGCAGGCGGCTGCGCGCTGCTCGATGGTGTCGGGCACCGTGGCGGGCGTTGCGGCACCCGCCATGCCCTGCGTGGCGAACAACATCAGCCCGATGGCGGCGAAGCGAATGCGCAGCTTCATGTGCCGGCAGCGTAGTGCGCCAACGCGAGCAACCCCGCGATCAGCAGCAGCACCATCACCAGCGCTACGCCGATCAGCGGCAGGATGCCGACCTGTGCCGTCCGCTTGTCGGCATCGGCGCGGCGGCCACCCAGCCCGATGAAACTCCACAGAACGGCGCGCACCGCGCGCATGAGATTCGTCATGAGGCCGAGTGTGGCCCAGTCGGGCTCAAAAAAACAGATGCAGATCGGCTCCATTCGACCGGTGCAGATAAAGTGCGACCGAATGAAGAGCAAGCCGCAATGAAGCGATACGAAGCCCTGGCCGCCGACATCGAGGCCTCGATCCGCAACGGCACCCTGAAGACCGGCGACCGCCTGCCCTCGGTGCGCCACACGGGCCAGAGCCGGGGCGTGAGCGCGTCCACCGTGTTCCAGGCGTACTACCTGCTGGAAGCGCGCGGACTCGTGCGTGCACGGGACCGTTCGGGCTACTACGTGGCGGGCGGCGGCCTGCGTGATGCGCCCCCCGAATCCACGCTGACCTCGCGTCCCGTGGACGGGCCGAAGTCGCTCGACGTGAGCGACCAGGTGTTCGACATCCTCGAAGCCAGCATGTCGCGCAAGGTCGTGCCCTTCGGCTCGGCCTTTCCGAGCCCGCTGCTGTTTCCGCTGGCGCGGCTCGGGCAATTCATGGCCGCCAGCGCCAAGTCGCTCGACCCATGGAGCACGGTGGACGACCTCACGCCCGGCAGCGCGGCGCTGCGCCGGCAGATCGCGCTGCGCTACCTCGCCGACGGCATGCCGGTGCCGGCCGACGAGATCGTCATCACCAACGGCGCGCTCGAAGCGCTCAATCTCTGCCTCGCGGCCGTGACTCGGCCGGGCGACGCCGTGATCGTCGAATCGCCCACCTTCTATGCCGCGCTGCAGGCGCTGGAGCGCATGGGCCTGCGGGCCATCGAGGTACCGACGCATCCGGGCGAAGGCATCGATCTCGCAGCGCTGGAGCTGGCCGTCGCGGCACACAAGCCCGCGGCATGCTGGCTCATGACCACGTTCCAGAATCCGCTCGGCAGCCTGATGCCGGACGCGAAGAAGAAGGCACTGGTCGCCCTGCTCGCGCGGCACGAACTGCCGCTGATCGAGGACGACGTGTACGCCGAGCTGTACTTCGGCGAGCGGCGGCCTGCACCGGCCAAGGCCTTCGACACGCAGGGGCTGGTGCTGCACTGCTCGTCGTTCTCGAAATGCCTCGCGCCGGGCTATCGCATCGGCTGGACCTCGGCCGGGCGCTTCGCGCGCAGGGTGGCGCGACAGAAGCTCACGACCACGCTCAGCACCTCGGCGCCCGCGCAGCTGGCGCTCGCGGGCTATCTCGAAAAGGGTGCCTTCGACAAGCACCTGCGCAAGCTGCGGCAGACGCTGTCAATGCAGCAGGCCACCTTCACGCAGGCCGTGGGCCACCACTTTCCGCCGGGCACGCGCGCCACGCGGCCGCTGGGCGGATACTTCCTGTGGGTCGAGTTGCCACCACGCGTGAACGCGCTCGACATCCATCGCAAGGCGCTGGAACTCGGCATCAGCGTCGCGCCGGGACCGATCTTCTCGGCCACGCGCGCCTTCACCAATTGCCTGCGGCTGAACTACGGCCACCCATGGAGCGGGCTCAGCGAGCAGGCGATGCGGACACTCGGCCGGCTGGCCGCCGAAGCGTCCTGAACAGCAGAAACGCCGTGATGCTCACGTTCACCAGGTTCCATCCGATGCCGTTCAGGAAGGCCGCGTGGTAGCTGCCCGTGAGGTCGAACACCTTGCCCGACATCCACCCGCCCAGCGCCATGCCGAACAGCGAGAACATCAGCACCGTGCCCACGCGCGCGCCCGCCTCCTTCGGCGGAAAGTGCTCGCGCACGATGATCGCGTAGGACGGCACGAGGCCACCCTGGAACAGCCCGAACAGCGCCGAGATCACGTACAGCGGCACCAGCCCGTCGAACGGCAGGAACAGCAGCAGCGCCACGCACTGCAGCACGCCGCCCAGCAGCAGCGTGCGCAGCCCGCCGATGCGGTCGCAGATGGCGCCCGACACCAGCCGGCTCACGATGCCGAAGCCCAGCATCAGCGACAGCATCATCGCGCCCTGCGCCGGCCCGTAACCCAGGTCGCCGCAGTAGGCCACGATGTGCACCTGCGGCATCGCCATGGCCACGCAGCAGGCCACGCTGGCCACGCACAGCAGGCCTTGGGCCGCGCCCATGCTCAGGCCGAAGGGCCGCGTCATGTCGCGCACGACCGCCGCGCTCGATGCATTCACAGGCGGCACATGGACGAGCGCAGGCGGGCGCGCGCGGAAGAACAGCGCGAGCAGCGCCATCGCCAGCCCGCAGAAGACGCCGATGCCGATGTAGGTCTGGCGCCAGCCCACGGTTTCGACGAAGTGCTGCGCGACGGGCGGCCACACCGCGCCCGCAAGATAGTTGCCGCTGGCGCACACCGCCACCGCGATGCCGCGCCGCTTGACGAACCACAGCGAGGTGTCGGCCACCATCGGCGCGAAGGCGACCGAGCTGCCGAGCAGGCCGACCAGCAGCGCCTGCGCGACGGTGAATGAAACGATGCCGCCCGACATGCCGGTGGCGATGTAGCCCGCGCCGAGGAACACCGAGCCCATCAGGAGCGGCCACATCACACCGAAGCGGTCGGCGAGCTTGCCCATGACGACGCCGCCGAAGCCGAACCCGAGCATCAGCAGCGTGTAGGGCAGCGAAGCATCGGCACGGTCGATGCCGAACTCGGCCTGCACCGCGGGCAGCATCACCGAGACCACGTACATGCCGCTGCTGCCGACCGTCATGATCAGCAGCGTGAGGCCGAGGCGAAACATGGCGTAGCGCGAATCCGCCGCGTGGACGGTTGTCTCGGATGTCTTCATTGCTTTTCTCCTCGCCGAGGATACCCCGCGGCGGGAAGATGCCGGCACGCCCGATCACGCCCGATCATGCAACCCCGGCGGCACGGTGCCGCCTTCGCGTGCAAGGCGCGGATCAGCTCACCGAAACGACCGGACGCTCGCCGCCCTTCAGCCGGCGTTCGATGTCCTCGAGCACGTTCGGCAGATCCGCCACGCTGTCGATCACGTAGTGCGCGCCCGCAGCCTTCAGCTGCGTGGTCGCGATCTTCCGCAAGGCCTGCTGCTGCGCCTCGTCGAGCGCCGTCCACTCGGCGAGCGTCAGCCCCACCGCGTTGCCGGTGACCGCGAGGCCCACGGCCCAGGTGCCCGCGTTGAGGCCTTCCTGCAGGCCCACGCCGGTGTCGTCGACCTTCACCACGGTGTGCGGCGGCCACACGCCCAGGTCGGCGAAGCAGCGGTACATCATGAGCGGCGACGGCCGGCCCGCGGCGAGGTCGCCGGCACACACGAGGTTGTCCGGCACATAGCCGCCGGCCGCAGCGATGGGCACGACCACTTCCATGATCGGGCGGTTGTAGCCGGTGGTCGAGCCGATCTTCAGGCCCCGTCCACGGGCCGCATTCACCGCATCGATCGCGCCGGGAATGAAGTCGGCGTGGTCGCGCGCGCTCGCGGCGTTCATGGGCGTGAAGACTTCATAGAGGCGATCGACGTCCGCGTCGTCGAAGGCGCGGCCGTGCCTGGCCTCCCATTGCGAGGCGATGCGCGGCAACGTGCCGAGCGCCTTGATGTGGTCCCACTTGGCCATGCCCATCGGGCCGCGCGCCTCGGCGATGGTGATGTCCACGCCGAACTGCTCGAACAGCTTCACGAAGGCGCCCATGGGTGCGCAGGAGCCGAAATCGAGGATGGTGCCGGCCCAGTCGAAGACGACGGCCTGGAGCTTGGAGCGGTTGTGGGCGTTCATGGCGAGAGGATGGAAAGAATCGGGTGCAAGACAAGGCGCGGCGCGCGCGTCACCATGCGTCGAAGACGTCGTGCGCGATACCGAAGCCGGTGCTCGCGCCGCTGCCGCTGGTGACCAGCACCACGCGGGTGGCGTCGTCGGGCGCGTCGATCACGCAGGGCGTGGTCCTGGACGAGGGGTAGACGCCGGTCCAGCGCTCGGTGATCTGCGCGGTTTCGAGGTTGAGCGTGCTGCGCAGGTGGCGCAGGATGAGCTGGTCGACCTCTTCCATCGCGAAGGGTTCGGGCGCATCGCCGTAGTGGTGCGAGTCGCCGACCACGAGCGAGCCGTCGGCGCTCTGCACCACGATGAGATGGATGCCGTGTTCGAGCGACGCAGCCTCTTCCTGCTGCAGCCGCGCGCGCAGTGCGGCGGCTTCGGGCAGCGTGCTGTAGCCCTCGTAGCGCACGAGGCTCAGGTCCATCATCACCGAGCCCGGCAGGCGGAAGCCCGCCTCGGGCTTCACGCGCAGCATCTGCAGGCGGCACAGCGTGAGCGCGTGCGCGGCGATGCGGTCGGCGAAGAGGCCGTGCAGCTCGGTGTTGGTGCAGACCGCCACGCGCTCGCCGCGAAGAACGCCGCGCGAGGTGCGAACGCGCGGCGTTTCCACCTCGTGTACGGTCTCGCCGAAGCGGAACACGACGCCATGCACCTCGGCCAGCCATTTCGCGAGCAGGCCGATGGCGGTGCGCGACTCGACGCGCAGTTCGTGCGGACTGAACAGCACCGAGCGCGCGTCGGCCAGGCTCAGCGCGGGCGCCTTGGCCTGCGCGTCGGCCGCGTCGAGCAGCTCGCAGGCCTCGCCCATCGGCGTGCGCATGAAGGCCTCGAGCACCGAGTGCGCCTCGGGCCGGTAGGCCGCGAGCCAGAGGTTGCGGTGCACGATGTCGATGCCGGCTTTCGGCGCGACGGCCTGCCAGACCTCGCGCGCATGCATCGCGCGGCGCCAGGTGTCGCCCGGCGCCTGGCCGGTGATGGTGATGAAGCCGAAGTTGCGGATCGACGCGCCGATGGCGGCCGCATCGCGCTCGACCACGCAGACCTTGAGGCCGCGCTGCGCAGCGGTGTAGGCGTGGGCCAGGCCGACGATGCCGGCGCCGACGACGATGAGGTCGAAATTGTCTTGGGGGGTGCCGGGCATTACCGGTTTCTCCAGGTTTGGGTGCGCGCGAGCGCCCAGTGCCCGGCCAGTGCGAATACGCCGCGGCCGACGGCGGCCGTGAGCATGATCAGCGAGGCCATGGCAGCGGCGGGGGCCACGTCGCCGGCATCGTCCATGTTGAGCACGGCGATGGCGGCCAACGTGGTCTGCGGCGAGTAGAGGAACACGACGGCCGACACGGTGGTCATCGCATTGATGAAGAAGTAGCCGCCCACGTTGAGCACGGTCGGCAGCGCCACCGGCAGGTGCACGCGCCAGAGCGTGCGCCAGAACGGCACGCCCATCGACTCGGACACCAGCTCGTACTCGCGGTCGAGCTGGCGCAGCGCGGTGAGCGAGGTGAGGTGCGCCACCGAGAAGAAGTGTGCCACCGTGCAGATGACGAGGATCGCCATGCCGCCGTACAGGCCGTTCAGCGGATTCGACGGCGAGTTGAAGAAGAAGATGTACCCCACGCCCAGCACCAGCCCGGGCACGGCGAGCGGCAGGTTCGCCAGCAGGTTGAGCAGCTCGCGCAAGAGGCCGAAATGGCGCGGCTTCTCCACCAGGTAGGCAGAGATAAAAGTGACGAGCGCGCCCGCCACCGCCGCGCACAATGCGAGGCGCAGCGAGTTGAAGTAACTGCCCCATCCGCCGCCGTCCATGTTGCTGAAGTCGTAGTTCTTCAGCGATGGTGCGAGCTTGTACGGCCAGTAGGTGGCGAGCGATGCGAACACCGCCATGCCGATCATCACGAGGATGGCGCAGGCCGTGAGGGCGCAGAACACGAGCAGCGCGCGGTCGCGCGTCTTCACGGGCTCCGGCTGGTAGGGCGTGGCGCGCGCCGAAAGCGCCGCCGCCTGCCTGCTGCGCACGCGCCGCTCGACGAGAAAGGAGAGCACCGCCGGAATCAGCAGCACGAGCCCCACCACCGCGCCCATCTGGAAGTTCTGCTGCCCGACCACCTGCTTGTAGATGTCGGTCGCGAGCACGCCGGTCTGGCCGCCGACCACCTTGGGCACGCCGAAGTCGGTGATGACCAGCACGAACACCACCATCGTGGCCACGATGAGGCCGTAGCGCGAGGCCGGCAGCGTCACGGTGCGGAAGATGCGCCAGCGCGAGGCACCGAGCGTCTGCGCCGCTTCATAGAGCCGACCATCGGACGTGGCCATGGCGGTCGTGAGGATCAGGAGCGCATGCGGCAGCGTCCAGAACACCGAGCCGAGCACGATGCCCAGCGGCCCGTAGATCGAGGCCTCGCCCATCAGCCCCTTGAAGAGGCCCTGGTTGCCGAACAGGTAGACCAGGCTGATGGCCGGCAGCAGCGAGGGCGCGAGCAGCGGAATGAGCGCCATCGCGCGCAGCGCGCCCTTGGCCGGCATGCAGGAGAGCGTCAGCGCATAGGCGTACACATAGGCGATCGCCGTGCAGACCACCGCGCTGATCGCCGCGAGCCACAGGCTGTTGAAGGCCGATTGCACGAGCGCCGGGCTGTCGAGGTAGCGCGCGAAATTCGCCGGGCCGACGAACGCGCCCGCGCGGTCGAAGAAGCTCTGGCCCACGAGCGCGCCGACGGGCAGCGCGACGATCACGGCCAGCAGCAGCACGAGCAACGCGACGGCCGCACCGGTCAGCCAGCGCTCGCGGTCGAACGCGCTGCCACGCGGCAGCACCATCGGCCGCACGGCGATGGCATCGGGAGAACTGCTCATGGCTCAGTGCGCCAGGATGGACAGCGCATTCAGGGGCAGTTGGATGTGCACCATGCTGCTGGGCACCAGCGGCTCCTCGCCGCCGTAGCGCGCGTCGGCCGGCAGCTCGGCCTCGATCTCGATGCCCAGTGGCTCGCAAGCCAGCCGCGCCGAGGTGCGGTTGCCGAAGAACTCCGTGTCGAGCAGGCGCGCCGCGAAACTGTTGGCGCCCAGTTCGGTGCCGAAGCGCTTGACCACCACGTGCTCGGGGCGGATGCCCACGGTGGCCTGCGAACCCACGCTCAGGGTGCCGAGGTTGCTCGGCGTGCAGAACAGTTCGCTGTCGCGCACGCGCACCTTGCCCTCGGCCAGCACAGTCGCGGGCAGCATGTTCATGCGGCCGACGAAGCCCGCCGCGAAACGGGTGCGCGGCTGGCGGTACAGCTCGTCGGGCGTGCCGGCCTGCTCGATGCGGCCGTTGTGCATCAGCACCACGCGGTCGGCCATCGAGAGGGCTTCTTCCTGGTCGTGCGTGACCATGATGGTGACGATGCCCAGGCGCTTTTGCAGCGAACGGATCTCGCTGCGAAGGCTCGCGCGCACCTGCGCGTCGAGCGCGGAGAGCGGCTCGTCGAGCAGCAGCAGGCGCGGGTTCGGCGCGAGGGCACGCGCCAGTGCGATGCGCTGCTGCTGGCCGCCCGAGAGCTGCACCGGGTACTTGTCGGCGTGCGCAGCGAGGCCGACGAGGTCGAGCATCTCGCGCGAGCGCTTGGCCATCTCGCGCGCCAGTGCGCCGGTGGGATGCAGGCCGTAGGCGATGTTCTGCGCCGCCGTGAGGTTGGGGAACAGCGCATACGACTGGAACACCACGCCGAAGCCGCGCGCCGCGGGCGGCAGGCCCGCGATGTCCTGGCCGCCGAGCAGGATCTGCCCGCTGTCGGCGCGCTCGATGCCGCACACGATGCGCAGCAGCGTGGTCTTGCCGCAACCCGAGGGACCGAGCAGGCACACGAATTCGCCGGGCTCGATGTCCAGGTCGATGCCGTCGAGCACGCGGGTGGCGCCAAAGGACTTGCCGATGCCGCGGAGAGAAAGAAAGCTGGTCATGGTCGAAGCCCGTCAGTCAAGGAACACCGCGGAACCGGCTTCGCCGGGCCGCAGGTGTTGCCCCCGGTAGGGGGTTGGCGAAGCGACACGAAGTGCGCGAAGACTGGGGGCGAGCTCATCACATCGGCTTCTTTTCGGATTTCGATTCGTAGCGCTTGGACCATTCGGTGAGGATACGGTCGCGGTTCGCGGCGGCCCAGGTGAAGTCGTTCTTGGCGAGCAGCTTCTCGACGTCGCCCGGCACGAATTCGAGCTTCTCCTGGATGCCCGGCAGCGCGAGCACGGCGAAGTTCTTCGCGTAGAGCTCGTTGGCCTGCTTGGTGACGGCCCAGTCGGCCAGCGCCTTGGCGGCGTCCTGCTTCTTGCTGGTCTTGATGATGCCGGTGGCTTCCATGTCCCAGCCGAGGCCCTCCTTGGGCAGCACGATGTCGATGGGGGCGCCGTCGCGCTTGGTCTTGTTGGCGCGGTATTCGAAGGACATGCCGAGCGCGAATTCGCCGGCGCCGGCCTGGCGGCAGGGCTTGCTGCCCGACTGGCTGTAGATACCGATGTTCTGGTGCAGCGCGTCCATGTACTTCCACGCTTTTTCCTCGCCCATCATCTGGATCCAGCCCGACACCATGAGGTAGCCGGTGCCCGATGCCGCGGGGTTGGGCATGGTGATCTGGCCCTTGTAGACCGGGTTGGTGAGATCCGCCCAGCTGGTGGGCTTGGGCAGGTTCTTCTTCGTGGCTTCGGCGGTGTTGAAGCAGATGGCCGACGACCACACGTCCATGCCGACCCACTTGGGCGGGTTGGCCGGATCGCGCATGGTGGCCTTCACGGCGTCCAGGCCCTTGGGCGCATAGGGCTGGAGCATGCCTTCCTTGTCGAGCAGCATCAGCGAAGTGGCGGCCAGGCCCCACACCACGTCGGCCTGCGGGTTGGCCTTTTCGGCCAGCAGCTTGGCGGTGACGATGCCGGTGGAGTCGCGCACGAACTTCAGTTCGACGGTCGGGTTTTCCTTTTCGAACGCGGCCTTGTAGGCCTGCACCTGGTCGGCTTCGAGCGCGGTGTAGACCAGCAGCTCGGTGCGGCCTTGCGCGGAGGCTGCGAAGGCCAGCGAGAACAACGCGGCGGGCACGGCAACGCGGCGGATGAAGCGGAACGACATGATGGGAGATCCCTCGGGAAGGAGTGAAAGTACGCGGACGAAAGTACGCACGGCTCGGCCGTGGACGCGGCGATGCTCGCAGTGCCGTGTGACAGGGGTTTGTCAGATGCGTCACACGGATGTCATGGCGCGGGACGACGCTTCACAGGCTGCCGCACGCGCTTGGCGTTTGCTTCGTTTCAACTCCATGACACTCGACCTCGCCGAGATCGCACGCCTGTTCGCCGAACGCGGCGGGGTGGCCTACGCGGGCGAGCCGGTCTCGCAGCTCGAACACGCGCTGCAGTGCGCATGGCTCGCCGAGCAGGCGGGTGCGAGCGACGCGCTGGTCACGGCCGCACTGCTGCACGACCTTGGACACCTGCTGATCGCCGAGCACCAGACGCTCGCGCAATCGCCCACCGAGCTGGGCATCGACGATCGCCATCAATACATCGCGCTGCCGCTGCTGCGCGGCGCCTTCGACGTGGAAGTGCGCGAGCCGATACGGCTGCACGTGGATGCCAAGCGCTATCTGTGCGCGATGCGGCCGGACTATTTCTCGAAGCTCTCGCCGGATTCCGTGCGCAGCCTTGCACTGCAGGGCGGCGTGATGGATGCGGCAGCGGCGGCCCGTTTTGCCGAGCATCGCTGGGCCGACGATGCGGTGCGGCTGAGGCTTTGGGACGAAGAGGCGAAGGTCGAGGGGTTGAAGACACCGCCGCTGGCGTATTTCCTTTCGACGGCTGCGCGGGTCCTTCTGCGCTGAAGGTACTTTTTTTGCCCGGCGGCCGGGTTTCAGGTCCATTTAAGAAACATTTGTCTACTATGGTTTCCTCATGATGTCCGGCGCACCTGCGCCTGCGAGGAAACCTGCATGTCTTCATCCGTCACGGCGCGAGCCGCCACGTTCACCCAGGTTCTGAGGCGCGTCTTTGCGCTCGCGGCGCCTTATTTCAGGTCCGAGGAGAAATGGCGCGCGAGGACCATGTTCGCGGCGATCGTCGCGCTCAACCTGGCCTACGTCTACGCGCTGGTGCTCTTCAACCAGTGGTACGGGCGCTTCTACGACGGGCTGCAGAACAAGGATGCGGCGGTCTTCTGGCGCGAGATCCGCGTGTTCGTCGTGCTGGCCTTTTTCAACATCGCGCTGCAGGTACTCAAGTTCTATGTGACGCAATTGCTGCAGCTGCGCTGGCGCAGCTGGATGACGCGCGACTACATGACGCGCTGGATGGCCAACCGCGCCTTCTATCACCTCGAACTCGCGCGCTACGCGAACAAGGACGGCCAGACACCGGACAACCCCGACCAGCGCATCCAGGAAGACATGCAGCTTTTCACCGACTACACGATGACGCTGTCGATGGGCCTGCTGAATGCGGTGGTCACGCTGGTGAGCTTCGTCGGCATCCTCTGGGGGCTGTCGGGCAGCGTCGAATTCTCAATGGGCGGCACCACCTACCAGATCGTGGGCGCCATGGTGTGGCTGGCGATCGCGTACTGCGTGGTCGGGACCGTCATCACGCATTTCATCGGCCGCCCGCTGATCGGCACCAACTTCCGCCAGCAGCGCTTCGAGGCCGACTTCCGGCATCACCTGGTGCGGGTGCGCGAGTACAGCGAGGCGATCGCGCTGGACAGGGGCGAGAAGGTCGAGCACGGCCAGCTCGACATGCGCTTTGGCAGCGTGCTGCGCAACTACCTGCTGCTCATCAAGCAGCAGAAGAACCTGATCACCTTCACCTCGTTCTTCGGGCAGGCTGCGGTGATCTTCCCGTTCGTGGTGGCCGCGCCCCGCTTCTTCAGCGGCGCGATCCAGTTGGGCCAGCTGATGCAGATCTCGTCTGCATTCGGCAAGGTGCAGGACTCGCTGAGCTGGTTCGTCGACAACTACGACAAGGTCGCGGTCTGGCGCGCCACCACCGACCGTCTGACCAGCTTCGACGACGCGATGCGCGCCCACGCTGCGCAGGCCATGCCGCTGCAACGCGGGGAGGCGGCCGATCTGCGCAGCGACGACCTCTCTGTGGCGCTGCCAAACGGCACTTCGCTGCTGAGCGGCGCCGCGCTGGCCGTGAAACCCGGCGACAGCGTGCTGCTGCAGGGCTCCTCGGGCAGCGGCAAGTCGACCTTGTTCCGCTCCTTCGCCGGCATCTGGCCGTTCGCGAGCGGGCACGTGAAGATGCCAGACGGCGCGGTGTTCATGCCGCAGCGCCCCTACGTGCCCGACGGCAAGCTGCGCGACGCGCTGACCTACCCGAACCCCGCCGCCGATTTCACCGACGAGCAGCTTCGCAAGGCTCTGACCGACGCCCTCCTCCCCGACCTGGCCAGCCGCCTGGACGACAGCGATTCATGGAGCCAGAAACTCTCCGGCGGCGAGCAGCAGCGCCTGGCCATCGCACGCGTGCTGCTGAAGAAACCGGCATGGCTCTTCGCCGACGAGGTCACCAGCGCACTCGATGCGCAGGCCGAGGGTGTGCTCTACAAGCGGTTGTCGGACATGGTCCATGCAGCGGGCGGCGCGATGGTGTCGATCGCGCACCGCGCAGCCGTCGGAGACTTCCACAACCAGCGCTGGACGCTGGTGCCGCAGGAAGAAGCAACGGCGGGCGGCGCGCGCTACCGGCTGAACATCTCGGCGGCTCAACCCGCCGCGGCGTAGCGCTCCCAGCCCTTCTTGCGCAGCTCGCAGGCGGGGCATTCGCCACACCCGTAGCCCCAGGCCTGGCGGTGCACGCGGTCGCCCAGGTAGCAGGTGTGCGTCTCTTCCACGATCAGCTCCACCAGCGGCTCGCCGCCCAGGCGGTGGGCCATGGCCCAGGTCTCGGCCTTGTCGATCCACATGAGCGGCGTCTCGATGACGAGGCGGCGCTCCAGCCCGAGCGAGAGCGCGAGCTGCATCGCCTTCATGGTGTCGTCGCGGCAGTCGGGGTACCCCGAGAAGTCGGTCTCGCAGACGCCGGTGACGATCACCTGCAGCCCGCGCCGGTACGCCAGCGCGCCGGCCAGCGTGAGGAACAGCAGGTTGCGCCCGGGCACGAAGGTGTTGGGCAGGCCGTCGGCCTGCATGGCGAAGGCGACCTCTTCGGTCAGCGAGGAGCCGCCGAGCTGCGCCAGCGCCGCGAGCGTGAGTACGTGGTCTTCGCCGAGGCGGGGCGCCCAGACGGGGAAACGCTCGCGCATCTTCGCGAGGACGGTGCCGCGCACGTCGAGCTCGACGCGGTGGCGCTGCCCGTAGTCGAAGCCCAGGGTTTCGACGCGCTGGTACTTCGAGAGCGCATCGGCGAGGCAGGTGGCCGAGTCCTGGCCGCCGGAGAACAGAACGAGGGCGGTGGTGTGCAGGGGCATATCCGTCAACGGCGAGGCCGCTGTAGTCCAAAGACGCGATTTTCGCAGGCCGCGCCCGCTGGCAGCCGGGCATGACACGCCGGCGAATTCCGCCGCCTTTCTTTTTTGAAATGGGCTGAACTTTCTCGGCGGATGTGCATCGTCACCGCCGAGTCATCTGACGTCTTTAGATTTCACTCCCAGAAACGGTGCGCGTCATGCGCACCGGTCGAACAACCACCTGAGGGAGTCGCATGACCCAACGCTTCATTGCCCCAGCACTGCTGGGTTTCTCGCTGCTGCTGACCGCCTGCGGCGGCAGCGGCAACAGCAACGGCTTTTCCTTGCTGCCGCTGATCCCGCCGCCGACCACTGCGCCCCCGGCCGCGCAACCCCAGAAGAACGTGCTGTTCTTCCTGGGCGACGGCATGGGCATCACCACGATGACCGCCGCGCGCATCTACAAGGTCGGCGAGGACGGCGACCTGACAATGGACACACTGCCCGAGACGGCCTTCGTCCACACCTATTCGAACGACGCCCAGGTGACCGACAGCGCCCCCTCGATGTCGGCCTACATGACCGGCGTCAAGATGAACAACGAAGTCATCTCGATGAGCCCCGAGACCAAGGCCACCGACGCCTCGGGCAAGGCCTACCACGTCAGCTTCGACAGCACCTGCCCCTCGGGCAACGGCCAGGCCGTCGAGACGCTGCTCGAGCAGAGCAAGGCCAAGGGCTATGCGACCGGCGTGGTGACCACCACGCGCATCACGCACGCCACGCCCGCCGCCACCTACTCGCATGTGTGCCACCGCGACGCCGAGAACACCATCGCCGCGGCGCTGGTGCCGGGCGGCGCGGGCTACAACGGCAAGCTCGGTGACGGCGTCGACGTGTTCTTCGGCGGCGGCACCGACTACTTCACCGCCAAGGAAGACGGCGGCAAGCGCAACGACAAGCGCAACCTGATCGCCGAACTGAAGGCTGCCAAGTACAGCTATGCCGGCAGCAAGAGCGAGTTCGACAAGCTGCCTGCAGACGGCGCCACCAAGATCGCCGGCCTCTTCACCAAGAGCCACATGGCCTACGACCTGGACCGTGACGCCACCAAGGAACCGAGCCTGGCAGAGATGACCGGCAAGGCCATCGATGCACTGGCGGCGCGCAAGAAGGGCTTCTTCCTGATGGTCGAGGGCGGCCGCATCGACCACGCGCTGCACGCCACCAACGCGCGCCGTGCGCTGCAGGACACCGGCGCCTTCGACGACGCCATCAAGCTCGCGCTCGACAAGATGCAGGCGATCGATCCGGGCCTGAAGAACACGCTGGTGGTGGTCACGGCCGACCACGACCACACGCTGCAGCTCAACGGCTATGCCGCGCGCACCGGCAAGACCGAGGCCGGCAAGCCGGGCGTGCTCGGCCTGGTGAAGGACTATGTAGACACCAGCAAGACCAGCAAGGACGTGGGCGGCAACCCCTACACCATCATCGGCTTCGGCAATGGCCCGCGCCGTCTCGCCACGCGCGGCCCGATCAGCGACGCCGAACTGGAAAGCAAGGACTACAAGCAGGAAGCCGTCGTGCCGATGGATGCGGCCAGCGACTCCGAAACCCATGGCGGCGCCGACGTCTTCCTCGGTGCTCAGGGCCTGGGCGCCGACAACTTCTCCGGCGTCATCACCAACACCGACGTGTTCGGCCTGATCAAGAAGGCGGTCGGCCTGTGAGGGGCACCCCGCACGCACCGATGAGCACAACCATGAACACGACCATGAACCGCATCACTCGCAAAACCCGTCTGGCCGCCGCCCTCGTCTGCGCCGCCGCCGGCACCCTGGCCGGCAACGCTTACGCCGCCGGCGAAGCCAAGAACGTCATCTTCTTCCTCGGCGACGGCATGGGCCCTGTCACCGTGACCGCCGCGCGCATCTACAAGGGCGAGAAGCAACTGGCCGCCAAGCCCGGCTCGCTCGTGAGCCCCGAGCGCGCCAACCTCGTCATGCAGTCGCTGCCCTACGCGGCGCGCGTGAAGACCTTCTCGCTCGACGGCCAGACCACCGACAGCGCGCCCTCGATGGCGGCCTACATGACCGGTGTGAAGATGCGCAACGAGGTGATCTCGATGTCGAGCGACACCACCGCCGTCGACAGCACCGGCAAGCAGTACATCAACGGCGAAGACACCACCTGCCCGTCGACCAACGGCAAGGCGGCCGACACGCTGCTCGAGCTCGCCAAGGCCAAGGGCCGCGCGGTCGGCGCCGTGTCGACCACGCGCGTCGGCCATGCCACGCCGGCCACCACCTACGCGCACATCTGCAACCGCAACGGCTACAACACCATCGCAGAGCAGAGCGTTCCGGGCCACCCGAACTACAACCCCAAGCTGCTCGACGGCGTCGACGTGCTGCTCGGCGGCGGCCAGCGCAACTACCTGCCGAAGTCGACCAATGCGCAAAGCAAGCGCACCGACAACGTGGACCTGGTGGCCGCGATGACGGCCAAGGGCTACACCTACGTCGACACGGGCACCAAGCTCAAGGCCGTCGACACGGCCGCCACGGGCAAGCTGCTGGGCCTGTTCTCGCAGAGCGAAATGGCCTACGAGCTGGACCGCGTCAAGCAGAGCCTCGACCAGCCGAGCCTGTCCGACATGACCGAGAAAGCGCTCGGCGTGCTCAGCAAGAACGACAAGGGCTTCTTCCTGATGGTCGAAGGCGGGCGCATCGACCACGCGCTGCACGGCACCAATGCCAAGCGCGCGCTGGAAGACACGCTGGCCTTCGACGCGGCCATCCAGACGGCGCTCGACTACATGAACAGGAAGGACCCGGGCCTGCAGAACACGCTGGTGGTGGTCACGGCTGACCATGACCATGCGATCGCCTTCAACGGCTACCCGAAAATCGGCAACCCGATCCTCGGCCTCGTCAATGGCTACGCCGACGGCAAGCCCTTGAAGGCGGCCGATGGCAAGCCCTACACCACGCTGGTGTTCGGTAACGGCGGCCGCCCCAATGCAACGCTCGCCAGCCAGACCAACCCCGAGGACGGCAACAGGCCGTGGATTGCACCCAAACGCGACACGGATCGCGACGACCAGACCGCGATGGACACCACGGACGACAACTTCCTGCAGGAAGTCGGCATCAACCTCGGCACGCCCGGCGCGGAAACGCACGGCGGCGGCGACGTGATGCTGTTCGCCGGCGGCGCGGGCTCGAAGAGCTTCAAGGGCACCATGGAGAACATCAAGGTGTTCAACAAGGTCAAGGAAGCGGCCGGACTGTGATCAAGCACACCCCCAGCCTTCGCGCACTTCGTGTCGCTTCGGAAACCCTCTTGCAGAGGGCGATACCTGCGGCCCGGCGAAGCCGGTTCCGCGGTATCCCTGGCATGGTGCTGATGGCCGCTCTGAGCCTTCCGCTGGCGGCCAGCGCCGCCGGCGATGCCGAGGCGCCCGACCAGAACCTGCGCATCCAGCACCACGTGATGTCGATCGGCAAGGACGGCGTGCAGCGCGACAGCCGCTATGCCGACCTGATGTTCCGCCGCGCCGGCACCGTGTGGGTCGAGCGCGAGCTGCCGCCCGTGCTGCGCGCCGACCATGACCACGAGGCCCGCGAAGGCAAGGTGCACATCGGCCACTCGCACGCCGACAACACGGCCGCGCCGCTGTGGCTGCGCCGCGATGCGGCCGGCAAGGTGCAGGTGGGCATGGTGCTGCGCGAGCAGCGCAAGGTGATCGAGGTCGACGCCGCCGACTACGGCAACGTCGGCTATGGCGGCTCGTGGGCGAATGCCTACTGGCTGGTCGATCCGGCGAGCCTGCCGCGCATGAAGCCGCTCGGCGCGGCTGGCAGGGGCGTGCAGCGCTACGAAGTGCAGCAGGGCGAGAGCACGCTGCGCATCGAGTGGGACACGGTCGGCCGCTATGCGCGCAAGATCGAGCAACGCAATGCGCACGGCACCTCGCTCAACGTGATGACCGCCTCGGCCATCGCGGCGCCGAAGACACTGCCGTGGAAGACCGCCGACGCCTACGAGCGCGGCGAGTATTCCGACTTGCTGGACTGAGCGCTAGAGAAAACGCTCGAGCAGCTTGCGCGACGCGCGGTCGAGCGTCTTCACGTCGGGAATGCGGAACTGCACGCCGTGCGCGCTCGCAATGAGCAGCGCGCCGCCTTCGAGCCGGCGGATGTCTTCCTCGGCCTTGAGCACGAAGCTGGTGTCGCCGCGGTCGGTGCTGATGGTCCAGGTGCTGGGCACGCCGAAGCTCGACACGCCGTGCAGGCGCAGCAGCGTGGGCGCGAAATCGCGTACCGCGAGTTCTTCTGCGAGCAGCACCCTGGCCTGCGCCGGCAGTTGGTCGACGCTGTCGATCCAGACCAGCTCGCGGCCTTCGCTGCCGACCAGCGACACGCCATGGCCCGGCGCGCTCAGCGGAAAGGCCCGCACGGGCGTGACGCCCACATGGCGCTCGCCCTGCGCGTCGGTCAGCACGAGGCGGCCGAAGGCGTCGCGTTCGAGTTCGAAAGATGGGGTGTTGAGTTCGGTCATGCGTCGCCCGCCGGATGTGCTGCGTGGCTGATGGCCAGGGGGGCTTGCGCACTGGCGCGCTCATTGGCGGCGCCTTCGCTCGCATCGTCGTCGCCCTGGCGCAGTTGCGCCTGGTAGAGCCGCCAGTAGGCGCCCTGCTTCGCCATCAAGGCATCGTGCGGCCCGACCTCGACCACTTCGCCGCGGTCCATGACCACGAGCCGGTCGGCCTTGCGCAATGTCGACAGCCGGTGCGCGATGGCGATGGTGGTGCGGCCCTGCACGAGGTTGTCCAAGGCCTTCTGGATTTCCTTCTCGGTCTCGGTGTCCACGGCCGAGGTGGCCTCGTCGAGGATCAGGATGCGCGGATCGATCAGCAGCGCGCGCGCAATGCTGATGCGCTGGCGCTCGCCGCCCGACAGGCCCTGCCCGCGCTCGCCCACGAGCGAGTCGTAGCCGTGCGTCAGCCGCAGGATGAAGTCGTGCGCATGGGCCGCGCGGGCCGCGGCAACCACCTCTTCGCGCGTGGCGTCGGGCTTGCCGTAGGCGATGTTCTGCGCGATGGTGCCGAAGAACAGGAAGGGTTCCTGCAGCACCAGCCCTACGTGGCGCCGGTAGTCGGCCACGGCGAAGCGGCGGATGTCGGTGCCGTCGACCTTGATGGCGCCGTCGGTCACGTCGTAGAAGCGGCAGATGAGGTTGACCAGCGTGCTCTTGCCCGAGCCGCTGTGGCCCACGAGGCCGATCATCTCGCCGGGCTCGATGGTCAGGTCGAGGTCGTGGATCACGGCGCGCGAGCCGTAGCGAAAGCCCAGCCCGCTCATCTCGATGCGGCCCTGCACGCGCGGCACCTCCCCCGGCTTGGCCGGAAGGCCGACAGGAACCGGCTTTGCCGGTTCGGGCACATTGCTCACGTGGTCGAGGATGTCGAAGATGCGCTTGGCGCCCGCGGCGGCCTTCTGCGTGACCGAGACGATGCGGCTCATCGAGTCGAGCCGCGTGTAGAAGCGGCCGATGTAGGCGATGAAGGCCGTGAGCACACCCACCGTGATGCTGCCGCGCGCCACCTGCCAGATGCCGAAGGCCCACACCACGAGCAGGCCGATTTCGGTGAGCAGCGACACGGTCGGCGTGAACAGCGACCACGTGCGGTTGAGCTTGTCGTTGACCTGCAGGTTGTAGGTGTTGGCGACGCGGAAGCGCTCGGCCTCGCGGCGCTCCTGCGCGAAGGCCTTGACCACGCGGATGCCGGGAATAGTGTCGGCCAGCACGTTGGTCACCTCGGACCAGACGCGGTCGATCTTCTCGAAGCCGGTGCGCAGGCGGTCGCGCACGACGTGGATCATCCAGGCGATGAAGGGCAGCGGCACCAGCGTAACCACCGCGAGCAGCGGGTTGATGGAGATCAGGATGGCCGCCGTCATGACGATCATCAGCACGTCGTTGGCGAAATCGAGCGCGTGCAGCGACAGGAAGACGTTGATGCGGTCGGTTTCGGAGCCGATGCGCGCCATCAGGTCGCCGGTGCGCTTGCCGCCGAAATAGTCGAGCGGCAGGGTCAGCAGGTGCTCGTAGGTGGTGGTGCGCAGGTCGGCGCCGATGCGCTCGGACACCAGCGCCAGCAGGTAGGTGCGCGCCCAGCCCAGCCCCCAGCCGACCAGCGCCGCGATCAGCAGGCCGCCGAGGTACAGGCCCACGCGCATGGTGTCGATCTTCTGCCCGTTCTGGAACGGGATCAGGATGTCGTCCATCAACGGGATGGTCAGGTACGGCGGCACCAGCGTGGCGGCGGTGGAGATCAGGGTGAGTACGAATCCCAGGATCAGCTGCTTGCGGTACGGGCCGGCGAAACGGCCCAGGCGCAGCAGCACCCAGGTCGATGGCGGGGTCTGGAGTTCGGCGTCGGGGGTGCCCTCTTCGCCGTCGGCAACCTCGACGGCCCCCGCTGTCTCCTTGGCGACACCGGCCGTTCGCTGGCCGAACAACTTGAGCAGGCGCAGCGCCGCGACCTGTCCGGCCAGGGTGTAGCGCCAGCGGGCCAAACGGCCCGAAGGCCCCGTCAAATCGAGGGTTCCCACCCCCGAGTGGTCGGACAGGCGCAGTTCCAGGGCTGCATCGGTTAGCGGCCACTCACGCCATTCGCCGCCCGGTTCGAGCGCGATCAGCCTCTGGTCAGTCAGCGCGACTAGGCCGCAAGCGAAGCGAAGTTGGTCGTCGAGGTCAACCGACAGTATTACCAGAACGTTTTCCGCGACTGCGAGCCGGTTTTTCAGCGCGTCTGAAGCCGCCTCTGTTTCGCCCTCCCGGGTGCCGACTGGATCGTGATGTTGCATTGTGTTTCTCTGACTCTTGCCCGTCGCGGGCCGCATGGACCGCGTCATGGCGCCCTTGGTCGGGCGCCGATTCTGACCGATTGCCATGGGCGCGCCTGAAGGCGCCGTGGTGCTCGGCCAAAGCACTTCGAACGTTTGCATGACCCGTTTCGACGACATCCGCCTGCTGCGCATCAACTATTTGCGCGGTCCGAACCTCTGGACCTACCGTCCGGTACTCGAAGTCTGGCTCGACCTGGGCCAGCTGGAAGACTTCCCCTCCAACAAGATCGACGGCTTCACCGACCGCCTGACCGGCCTGCTGCCGGCGCTCATCGAGCACCACTGCGGCGTCGGCGAGCGCGGCGGCTTCATCCAGCGCCTGACCGAGGGCACGTGGTCCGGCCACGTGCTGGAGCACGTGGTCATCGAACTGCTGAACCTCGCCGGCATGCCGACCGGTTTCGGCCAGACCCGCAGCACCTCCGAGCACGGCGTCTACCGCATGGTGTTCCGCGCCCGTGACGAGCAGGTCGCCCGCGTGGCGCTGGCCGAGGGCCACCGCCTGCTGATGGCGGCCATCAACAACGACCCGTTCAGCGCCGCCGACGTGCAGAAGGCCGTCGACGCGGTCAAGGCCAAGGTGGAAGACTGCTACCTCGGTCCGAGCACCGCGGCCATCGTGGCCGCCGCCACCGACCGCGGCATTCCGCACATGCGCCTGAACAGCGGCAACCTCGTGCAGCTGGGCTACGGCGCCAACCAGCAGCGCATCTGGACCGCCGAGACCGACTACACCAGCGCCATCGGCGAATCGATCGCCAGCGACAAGGAGCTGACCAAGTCCCTGCTCGCGAGCTGCGGCGTGCCGGTGCCCGAAGGCCAGGTGGTCGCCAACGCCGAAGAAGCCTGGGAAGCCGCCGAGGACATCGGCCTGCCGGTGGCCGTGAAACCTTCCGACGCCAACCACGGCCGCGGCGTGTCGCTCGAACTGACAACGCGTGAAGAAGTCATGGCCGCCTTTGCGGTCGCCGAGCCCGAGGGCAGCGACGTGATGGTCGAGCGCTTCATCCGCGGCCACGAGCACCGTCTGCTGGTGGTGGGCGGCGAAGTGGTGGCGGCCGCGCGCGGCGAGATCATTACCGTGACCGGCGACGGCCAGAGCAGCGTGCGCGACCTGATCGACAAGCAGCTCAACAGCGACCCGCGCCGCGGCGCCGAGGAAGAGTTTCCGCTCGACGTGATCGTGATCGACAGCGACGCCAAGCTGCAGCTCGAGCTCAAGCGCCAGGAGCTGGACGCCAACGCCGTGCCGGCCGCCGGCCGCGTGGTCACGATCCAGCGCAACGGCAACATGGCCAACGACTGCACCGACCAGGTCCACCCCGAAGTCGCGCACGCCGCCGTGCTCGCCGCGCGCGTGGTGGGCCTTGACATCGCGGGCATCGATCTCGTGGCGCAGGACATTTCCAAGCCGCTGGGCCCGCAACGCGGTGCGATCGTCGAAGTCAATGCCGGACCCGGCCTGCTGATGCACCTGAAGCCGGCCGTCGGTTCGCCGCGCCCGGTGGGCCGCGCCATCTGCGACCACCTGTTCCCCAACGACGCGCCCGGGCGCATTCCCGTGGTCGGCGTGGCCGGCTCGCGCGACACCGCCGTGCTGGCGCGCCTCGTGGCCTGGCTGATCGGCCTGGGCGGGCGCCAGACCGGCCTCGCCTGCCGCGACGGCCTGTTCCTCGAACGCCGCCGCGTCGATGCGCGCGACAGCGCAAACTGGGACGCCGGCCACCGCCTGCTCGTGAACCGCGCCGTGCAGGCCGTGGTGATCGAGAACGGCGCCGAAACCATCCTGCGCGACGGTCTCCCCTACGACCGCTGCGAAGTCGGCATCGTCACCGATCTCGATGGCTTCGAAGCCCTGGCCGACTACGACATCACCGAGAGCGACCAGATGGTGAAGGTGCTGCGCACGCAGGTCGACGTGGTGCTGTCCGAAGGCACGGCCGTGCTGAATGCGGGCGACCCGCGCGTGGCCGGCCTCGCGCCGCTGTGCGACGGCGCCGTCATCCTCTATTCGGCCGACCCGCAGGCCGCCGAACTCACGGCGCATCAGCGCGCCGGCGGCAAGGCCGTGCTGGTGCGGCAGGACCGTGTGGTGCTGGCCAACGGCAACAGCGAATCGTTCCTGCCCGGCCTCGGCCGGCTGACCGTGTGGCGCGCCACCCATGCCGGCGTGAGCCTCGAAAGCCTGCTGGCCGCCGTGGCCGCCGCCTGGGCAATGGGCATTCCGCTGAACCTGATCGGCGCCGGCGTGGAGGCCTTCGAGGCCGACCTGCAGGCGGCGCTCGCCTCGCTGCAGCTGTCGCAGACCCAGCCGCTCTCGTCGCAACACCCCCAACAGCAATTCGCATGAGAGTCACCCGCATCCGAGCCCTTCGCGGCCCCAATCTCTGGAGCCGCCACACTGCCATCGAAGCGGTGGTTGCCTGCCAAGGCGACGAGAACGCCATCAGCAAGCTGGCCGGCTTCGAAGCCCGCCTGCGCGCGCGCTTCCCGACCATCGGCGAACTGCACCCGATGGTGCTGGGTCAACCGCTGGCGCTGGCCCATGTGCTTGAGAACGCCGCCGTGGCGCTGCAGGCGCAGGCCGGCTGCGCCGTCAACTTCGGCCACACCTCGCCCACCGTGGAAGAAGGCGTCTACCAGGTCGTGTTCCAGTACAGCGAAGAAGCCGTCGGCCGCCGTGCGATCGAGTTGGCCGAGCAGCTGATCGAGGCCGCCCTGGCCGACACTGCCTTCGACGCCAACGCCGCCATCACCGAGCTGCGCGACCTCGACGAATCCGAGCGCCTGGGCCCGAGCACCGGCTCCATCGTCGATGCCGCCGTGGCGCGCGGCATTCCGTATCGCCGGCTGACCAGCGGCAGCCTGGTGCAGTTCGGCTGGGGCTCCAAGCAGCGCCGCATTCAAGCCGCTGAAGTCGACAGCACCAGCGGCGTGGCCGAATCGATCGCGCAGGACAAGGAACTGACCAAGCAGCTGCTCAACGCCGCCGGCGTGCCGGTGCCGCTGGGCCGCCCCGTGGCCAGCGCCGAAGACGGCTGGGCTGCTGCCAACGAGATCGGCCTGCCGGTCGTGGTGAAGCCGCAGGACGGCAACCAGGGCAAGGGCGTCACCGTCAACATCAACTCGCGCGAAGAACTGTTCGCGGCCTACGACTCGGCCGCCGTCTACGGCGAGGTGATGGTCGAGAAATTCCTGCCCGGCTTCGACTTCCGCCTGCTGGTGGTGGGCGACCGCCTCGTGGCCGCCGCGCGGCGCGATCCGCCACAGGTGATCGGCGACGGCAGCGCCACGGTGCGCCAGCTGGTCGACACCGTGAACCTCGACCCGCGCCGCGGCGAGGGCCATGCCACTTCGCTCACGAAGATCCGCCTCGACGACATCGCCATCGGCCGGCTCGAGGCCCAGGGCCTTACGCCCGACAGCGTGCCCGCGCGCGGCCAGCGCGTGGTGCTGCGCAACAACGCGAACCTGTCGACCGGCGGCACCGCCACCGACGTGACCGACACGGTGCACCCCGAAGTCGCGGCGCGCGCCGTCGATGCGGCGCAGATGGTCGGCCTGCACATCTGCGGCGTCGACATGGTCTGCGAGAACGTGCTGCGCCCGCTCGAGGAACAGCACGGCGGCGTGGTCGAGGTGAATGCCGCGCCCGGCCTGCGCATGCACATCTCGCCCTCGTTCGGCCGCGGCCGCGCGGTCGGCGAAGCGGTGATGGACACCCTGTACGCCCACGGCGACGACGGCCGCATTCCCGTGGTCGCCGTCACCGGCACCAACGGCAAGACCACCACGGCGCGCCTCATCAACCACCTGCTCGCATCGAGCGGCCTGCGCACCGGCATGACCAACACCGACGGCGTGTACGTCGACGGCCGCCAGACCGACAGTGGCGACTGCAGCGGCCCGAAGAGCGCGCGCAACGTGCTGATGCACCCCGATGTCGACGCGGCCGTGTTCGAAGTGGCGCGCGGCGGCGTGCTGCGCGAAGGCCTCGGCTTCGACCGCTGTCAGGTGGCAGTGGTCACCAACATCGGCAGCGGCGACCATCTGGGCCTGAACTACATCACCACCGTCGAAGACCTCGCGGTGTTGAAGCGCGTGATCGTGCGCAATGTGGCCGCCGACGGCTACGCGGTGCTCAACGCGGCCGACGTGAACGTCGCCGCCATGGCGGCCGGCTGCCCCGGCCACGTGATCTTCTTCACCGCCGACCGCATGCACCCGGTGATGGCCACGCACCGCGCGCAGGGTAAGCGCACCGTGTACGTCGACCAGGACACGCTGGTCGCGGCCGAAGGCTCGTGGCGCGAGCGCATTGCGCTGCGCGACGTGCCCATCACGCGCGGCGGCACCATCGGCTTCCAGGTCGACAACGTGATGGCCGCCGTGGCCGCGGCCTGGGCCGTGGGCCTCGACTGGGACACCATCCGCAGCGGCCTCGCGAGCTTCATGAACGACGCGGCCGGCGTGCCGGGGCGCTTCAACGTCATGGACTACCGCGGCGCCACCGTGATCGCCGACTACGGCCACAACACCGACGCCATGCGCGCACTGGTGTCGGCGGTGGACACGATGCCGGCGAAGAAGCGCTCGGTGGTGATCAGCGGCGCGGGCGACCGGCGCGACTCGGACATCCGCGACCAGACGGCCATCCTCGGCGAAGCCTTCGACGACGTGATCCTTTATCAGGATGCTGCACAGCGCGGCCGCGCCGACGGCGAAGTGATGGCACTGCTGCGCCAGGGCCTGCAGGGTGCGGCCCGCACCCGCCAGATCGACGAGATCCGCGGCGAGTTCGTCGCGATCGACGCCGCGCTGGCCCGCCTGCAGCCGGGCGACCTGTCCCTGATCCTGGTGGACCAGGTCGAGGAAGCGCTCGCTCACCTGGCACAGCGCATCGCAGCGGGCTGAAGCCCCTCTTGCCGGACACGTCCCACATGCAGGGGCGCGTCCGGCCCGGTCGACGGGCGCGGCTGTCCCACAGACCCGCAGCCCCCGGCCACGCCAGACTAAGGCTCCTGTCACGCACCTCATTGCAGGGAGGGCGTGCTTTCACCAAGGAGCCCGCATGACAACAACAGTTCGTTCCATCCTGTCCGCAGCGGCATGCCTCGCCGCCAGCGGCTTCATGGCCTTCGGCGCACAGACCGCCGGCGCGCAGGCGCCGGGGTCTGACGCCCGCATGCAGAAGGAACGCGCCACCTGCGACGGTGTACAGCAGGACCGCGCCGCCTGCCTGCGCGAAGCCGGCGCGGCCCGCCAGGAAGCGAGCCGCGGCGGCCTTACCAGTCCGAGCCCGGTCCGGGAGCAGGTCAACGCCCTCGCCCGCTGCGGCGAACTGCCGGCCGCCGAGCGGCCCGACTGCGAAGCCCGCATCGAGGGCGGCGCACGCACCACCACCGACGGCAGCGTGATGGGCGGCGGCGTGATCCGCGAAACCGTGACGCCGCTGGCGCCACAGACCATGCCGGCACGCTGAAGGAACCCGCCCTCCTCGGGCGCTTCCAATATTTCCCAGGTTTTCAAGCTCGCTTCAAGGAGCCATCCATGAAAAGCACCACTCGCTCAATCATCTTCACCATGCTCGCCGCCGGCGGGCTTGCAGCCGGCAGCATCGCCTCGGCAGCGTCGCCGCGCGGCGCAGCAGCCTCGGGCACCTACCAGCAGGAACTGGCTGTCTGCGGCCACAACGAGCAGGACCGCGCCGCCTGCATCCGCGAAGCCGGCGCTGCGCGCCTGGAAGCCGCGCGCGGGGGCCTGACCAGCGCACCCGACTACCGCGCCAATGCGCTCGCCCGCTGCGGCCTGCAGCAGCCGGCCGACCGCAGCGCCTGCGAGGCCCGCGTGCTCGGCAGCAGCGGCAACAGCACGGCCAGCGTCGACGGCAGCGTGATGGGTGGGGGCGTGATCCGCGAATCGGTCACCACCATCGTGATGCCCGCACCGGCGATGGCGCCGGAACCGATGCCGGCCCCGATGCCCGAGCCGATGCCCATGCCCCGGCCGATGCCCGCGCCCCTGCGCTGAGCGTCTTCGCTGAAGAAGCATCGCCAGGCGCTGCCGGCGGCTGGCGATGCCCTTACTGTCACAGTACTGTCATAAAAGGCGCAGGCCTGCTAGCTATAGTTCTCGGTCCCTGCCTACCGAGGAATCCTTTCCCATGAATGCCATCAAGGTCGCTCGCCGATTCATCGAAACGGACCCGGCCAACGAATCGGCCAAGATCCTGGCCCAGCTCGTGTTGGCTCTCGAGTCCGAACGCAGCTTCGAGTTGGTCACGCTCTACAACCTCGACTACAAGAGCTTCGAGCTCGCGATGGACATCCTGAAGGAATGGCGGCTCGACCGCTACTACGCCAGCAAGTCCAAGCTGTTCGACCTGTCGCTGCAAGTCACCGAACTCGAGAAAAGCTGAAGTCCGCGGGGGCACCCCCCGCGTGTTCAGATCAGCATCCCACCCGACACCTCGATGCGCTGGGCATTCACCCAGCGACTCCCCTCCCCGAGCAAGCCCGCGATCACACCGCCGATGTCGTCGGGTTTGCCCGCGCGTCCGAGCGCCGTAAAGCCCGCGACCATCGCGTCGAAGTTCGTGTGCATGCCTACGCGCGCAGCACCGCATCGTGCACTTCGCACAGACCCTCTCGCCGCACGACGCGGGTTGGGAACACTTCGACGCCCAGGGCCGCTACCGGATACAGCCGATGCGCTCCATCGTCTCGGTGAACGGCACCGACGCCTGCAACGCCGCGGCGGTCGCGGGCCTCGGGCTGATCCAGGCGCCGATCGGCGGCCTCCTGCCGTGCTTTGCGGCCGGCTCGCTCGTGCAGGTGATGCCGGCGTTCACCGCCCGCGCAATGCCGGTGTCGCTGGTGTACGTCAACCGCCGCCACCTCGCGCCGCGCGTGCTCGCCGTGATGAACTGGCTGACCGAGATCCTCGCGGCCTACTTCGCCCGGGACGGCGAACCGGCTATCTCCCCCAGCGCAGCACCAGCGGATCGAGCCGCTTCGCCGTCTCGATCAGGCCGGCGCGCGTCGCGGGGTGCATCGCGGGCAGCGGATGCCGCGGCGCCTCGCAAGCGATCACGCCGCCCTCCTTCATGAGCGACTTGCAGGCCAGGAGGCCCGCCTGCCGATTCTCGTAGTTGATGAGCGGCAGCCACTGCTGGTACAGCGCGAAGGCCTTGTCGCGGTCGCCCGAACGGTGCGCCTCGATGATCGGGCGAATGCCGTCCGGATAGCCCCCGCCGGTCATCGAGCCGGTCGCGCCGGCGTCCAGGTCGGGCATCAGCGTGATCGCCTCTTCGCCGTCCCACGGGCCTTCGATGGCCTCGCCGCCCAGGCGGATCAGCTCGCGCAGCTTAGCGGCCGCACCGGCCGTCTCGATCTTGAAATACGCGACCTGCTCGATCTCCTTCGCCATGCGCGCGAGGAACGGCGCCGACAGCACTGTGCCGCTGGCCGGCGCGTCCTGGATCATGATCGGGATGTCCACCGCATCGGACAGGCGTGCGTAGAACTCGAAGATCTGCGGCTCGGGCACGCGGAAGGTCGCGCCGTGGTAGGGCGGCATCACCATCAGCATGGCCGCGCCCATGTCCTGCGCGCGGCGGCTGCGCTCGGCGCACACCTTGGTGCTGTAGTGCGTGGTGGTCACGATGACCGGCACGCGGCCCTTCACGTGTTCGAGCATGGTGCGCGTGAGCACCTCGCGCTCCTCGTCGGACAGCACGAACTGCTCCGAGAAATTGGCAAGGATGCACAGGCCGTCCGAACCCGCGTCGATCATGAAATCGACGCAGCGCTTCTGGCTCTCCAGGTCGAGTTCGCCCTGTTCGGTGAAGGTGGTAGGCACCACCGGGAAGATGCCGCGGTATCTGGGGGTCATGATGTTTCGTTGCTTGCGTGGGTTCAATGCGAATGGCGCGGCACGGCCGAGCCGCGGCAGCCGACGAGAAAGTCGAAGTCGCAGCCTTCGTCGGCCTGCAGCACGTGGTTGACGTAGAGCTTCTGGTAGCCGCCGCCGCGCGTGCTCATCGGTTGTGCATCCGAAGAAGACAGCGAAGCGAGGCGCGCCGCCAGTTCCTCGTCGCTGATGTCGAGGTGCAATCGCCCCGCATCGCAGTCGAGCTCGATCCAGTCGCCGTCGCGCACCGCCGCCAGCGGCCCGCCGTCGGCCGCCTCGGGCGCGACGTGCAGCACCACCGTGCCGTAGGCCGTGCCGCTCATGCGCGCATCGGAGATGCGCACCATGTCCTTCACGCCCTGGCGCAGCAGCTTGGGCGGCAACCCCATGTTGCCGACCTCGGCCATGCCGGGGTAGCCCTTGGGACCGCAGTTCTTCAGCACCATCACGCAGCTTGCGTCGATGTCGAGGTCTTCATCGACGATGCGTGCCTTGTAGTGCTCCAGGTTCTCGAACACCACAGCGCGCCCACGGTGCTTCAGCAGCTCCGGCGATGCGGCAGAGGGCTTGAGCACCGCGCCGCGCGGCGACAGGTTGCCGCGCAGGATGCGGATGCCGCCATCGGCGATCAGCGGCTTGTCGAGCGGGCGGATCACCTCGTCGTCGAGGCTGGGCGCATCGCGCACGTTGTCCCAGATCGACTGGCCGTTGACGGTGAGCGCAGCGGGGTGCGGCAACAGACCATTCTCGCCGAGCCGGCGCAGCACGGCGGGCAGGCCGCCGGCGTAGTAGAACTCTTCCATCAGGAAGCGCCCCGAAGGCATCAGGTCGACGATGGTCGGCGTATTGCTGCCGATGCGCGTCCAGTCCTCCAGCTCCAGCTCGACGCCGATGCGCCCCGCGATCGCCTTCAGGTGGATCACTGCATTGGTCGATCCGCCGATGGCCGCGTTCACGCGAATGGCGTTCTCGAAGGCCTCGCGCGTGAGGATCTTCGACAGCGTGAGCCCCTCCTTCGCCATCTCCACCGCGCGCATGCCCGACATCTGCGCGAGCACGTAGCGCCGCGCATCGACCGCCGGAATCGCCGCGTTGTGCGGCAGCGAGGTACCGAGCGCCTCGGCCATGCAGGCCATCGTCGAGGCCGTGCCCATCGTGTTGCAGGTGCCCGCCGAGCGCGACATGCCGCCCTCGGCCGAGAGGAACTGGTGCAGGTTGATCTCGCCCGCTTTCAGCGACTCGTGCAGCTGCCACACGGCCGTGCCCGAACCGATGTTCTTGCCCTCGAGCTTGCCGTTGAGCATCGGCCCGCCCGTGACCACGATGGCAGGGATGTCGCAGCTCGCCGCCCCCATCAGCAGCGCGGGCGTGGTCTTGTCGCAGCCCGTGAGCAGCACCACCGCGTCGACGGGGTTGCCACGGATGGCTTCTTCGACGTCCATGCTCGCGAGGTTGCGCGTGAGCATCGCGGTGGGCCGCAGGTTCGACTCGCCGTTGGAGAAAACAGGGAACTCCACCGGAAAGCCGCCCGCCTCCGAGATGCCGCGCTTCACGTGCTCGGCGATCTTGCGGAAGTGCGCGTTGCACGGCGTGAGTTCCGACCAGGTGTTGCAGATACCGATGATCGGGCGGCCATCGAACTCATGGTCCGGGATGCCCTGGTTCTTCATCCAGCTGCGGTACATGAAGCCGTTCTTGTCGGCGGAGCCGAACCATTCGGTCGAGCGCAGTTTTTTTGTCATTGAGTCAGCGGCGCGGAGTGCGCGAGGTGAAAAAGCGTTGCAACAAACAGAAAACGAACAGCAGCGCGCCGACCACGATGCGGGTCCACCACGAGCTCAGCGTGCCGTCGAATGAAATGAGGGTCTGGATGATCCCGAGCATCAGCACGCCGAACAGCGTGCCCGCCACATAGCCCACGCCGCCCGTGAGCAGCGTGCCGCCGATCACCACCGCCGCGATGGCGTCGAGCTCCAGCCCGATGGCATGCAGCCCGTAGCCCGAGAGCATGTAGAAGGTGAAGATCACGCCCGCCAGTGCCGAGCAGAAGCCCGAGAGCGTGTACACGCCGACCAGCGTGCGGCGCACCGGCAGGCCCATCAGCATCGCCGAGTTCTCGCTGCCGCCGATGGCGTACACCGCGCGGCCGAAGGGCGTGCAATGCGCGATGAAGATCGCCGCCAGCAGCACCACGACGGCGATCACCGCGCTGATCGACACCGAGGCCTCGCCCCAGATCGGAATGCGGATCTGCGAGACCTCCGAGTAGAACTCGTTGGTGATGCTGATCGAGTCGATGCTGATCAGGTAGCACAGCCCCCGCGCCAGGAACATGCCGGCCAGCGTGACGATGAAAGGCTGCAGCCGGAAGCGCTCGATGAGCAGCCCCATGAACGCGCCGAAAGCCGTGCCCATCACCAGCACCAGCGGAATCACGATGCCGGGGCTCCAGCCGTGCTTCTCGACCAGCGTGGCCGAGACCATGGTGGTCAGCGCGATCACCGAGCCCACCGACAGATCGATGCCGCCCGAAAGGATCACGAAGGTCATGCCCACGGCCACGACGATCAGGAAGGCGTTGTCGATCAGCAGGTTGAGGAACACCTGCGCCGAGAAGAAGCCATCGTAGAAAACAGAACCCAGCGTAGCCACCAGCACGAACAGCGAAATCGTCGCCGCCAATGGCAGGTACTTTGGATTGAGCCCTCCCCTCTTGCCGCCTCTCCCGCTGGCGGGAGAGGGCTGTGGTGAGGGTCCCGTATCGATCACCGCGCTCATGCCCGCCCCTCTTCATGCACCGGCCGCTGCGCCAGTGCCCGCACTTGCGACCTGAACTCCGGCGACTGCAGCAGCATCACGGCAAACACCACGCCCGCCTTCACGACAAGGTTGATCTCCGGCGGCACCCCCAGCGAATAGATCGCATAGGTCAACGTCTGGATGATCAGCGCGCCGATCACGCTGCCCACGAGGCTGAAGCGCCCGCCGGTCAGCGCCGTGCCACCCAGCGTCACCGCCAGGATCGCGTCGAGCTCGATGAGCTGCCCCGCGTTGTTGCCGTCCGCGCTCTTCACGTTGGAGCTGATGAGCAAGCCCGCCACACCCGCGCAGGCACCGCAGAACGCATACGCACCGACGATCAGCCGCCGCGCCTGCACGCCCGCCACGCGCGCCGCCGTCGGGTTGATCCCCACTGCCTGGATGAACAGGCCCAGCGCCGTGCGCGTGATCGCCAGGTACAGCAGCACGAACACCGCCGCCACGATGAACAGCGAGAACGGCAGCCCGAGAAGGTAGCCGCTGCCGAGGAAGAAGAAGGGCTTGTAGTAGATCGTGATGATCTGCCCGTCGGCAATGAGCTGCGCGATGCCTCGCCCCGCCACCATGAGGATCAGCGTCGCGATGATCGGCTGCATGCCGACCTTGGCGACCAGCAGCCCGTTCCACAGCCCGCACAGCAATGCGATGCCGATGGCCGCGAGGATGGCGAGCGGCATCGGGAAGCGGCTCACGTCATTGGCCACCGAGCCGCCGATCATCCAGGCCACGAGCGCCGCCGCGATGGCCACCACCGCGCCCACCGAGATGTCGATGCCGCGCGTCGCGATCACGAGCGTCATGCCCAGCGACACGAGCACCAGAGGCGCCGCGCGGTTCAGGATGTCGATCAGGCTGCCGTAGAGATGGCCTTCGCGCCATTCGAGATGCAGGAAGCTGGTGTTGAAGGCGATGTTCACCGCGAGCAGCAGGAACAATGTGACGAGAGGCCAGGCGAGGCGGTGGCTCATGAAGGATGAAAGGCGGTTCATGTCAAAGCGCTTCTTTGATGCGGGAGATACCGCGGAACCGGCTTTGCCGGGCCGCTGGTGTCGCCCCCGGAAGGGGGTTGGCGAAGCGACACGAAGTGCGCGAAGACTGGGGGAGAGTCATGTTGTCGCTGCAATCATTTCGTAGACTTCGTCCTCGCTCGAACCACCGGGCAGCTCGCCCACCTTCTGCCGATCCCGCAGCACCACGATGCGGTGCGCCACGCGCACCACCTCGCTCATTTCCGACGAGATGAAGATCACCGCCATGCCCGCCTTCGCGAGCCGCAGGATCTCTTCCATGATCTCCTGCTTGGCCGCCACGTCGATGCCGCGCGTGGGCTCGTCGAGGATCAGCAGGCGCGGCTCGGTCGCGAGCCAGCGCGCGATCATGGCCTTCTGCTGGTTGCCGCCCGACAGCAGCCCGATGGGCGTTTCGACGCTCGCGGCCTTGATGCCGAGCGACTTCACGAAGCGCTCGGCCATCTCGGTCTGCTCGGCATGCGACAGGAAGCGCCGAGTGCCCAGGCGCGCCTGCAGCGCCAGCGCGATGTTCTCGCGCACCGACAGCTCGGCAACGATGCCATCGGTCTTGCGTTCTTCGGGACACAGCGCAAGACCTTCGCGAATGGCATCGGCCGGGTTCGAGAAGCTCATGGTGCGGCCATCGACCTTGAGCACGCCGCGGTCCGGCAACTCCAGTCCGAACAGCAGCCTTGCGAGTTCCGTGCGGCCCGCGCCCAGCAGGCCCGCGATGCCGACGACTTCGCCGGCACGCACACGCAAATCCGTCGCCTGCAGCTGGCCCGCCTGCCCCAATCCTTCGGTCTGCAGCAATGCGGGTGCGGCCTCGTCGAACGAAGGCAAGGCGGCGGGCCGCGCCGACTGCGCCGCCAGCTCACGCCCGAGCATCGCTGCGATCAACGCCTGCGGCCCCAGGTCTGCGGCACGCCACTCGCCGATCCAGCTGCCGTTGCGCAGCACCGTGATGCGGTCCGACACCGCATACATCTGGTTGAAAAAGTGCGTCACGAAGACGATGGCCAGCCCTTCGCCGCGCAGGCGCCGCAGCACCTCGAACAGCTTTTCCACCTCGTCGTCGTCCAGGCTCGACGTCGGCTCGTCGAGGATCAGCACCTTCGACGACACGCCCAGCGCACGCGCAATCGCCACCATCTGCTGCACCGCCACCGAGTAGCTCGACAGCAGCCGCGTCACGTCGATGTCGAGCCCGATGCGCCCCAGCAGCTCTTCGGCGCGGCGGTTCACCGCAGCCCAGTCGATGCGAAAGCCCTGCGCTGCGCCGCAACGCGGATAGCGCCCCGCGAACACGTTCTCCGCCACCGACAGGTTCGGGCACAGGTTCACCTCCTGGTAGACCGTGCTGATGCCCAGTTTCTGCGCGTCGAGCGGCGAGTGCGGCTGGATCGGCTGGCCGTCGAGGAACATCTCGCCGCCGCTCGACGGCAGCACGCCCGTCAGCACCTTGATCAGCGTCGACTTGCCCGCGCCGTTCTGCCCCATCAGCGCATGGATCTCGCCCGGGTACAGGTTGAGCCGTACGTCGCGCAGTACCTGGATGCTGCCGAACTGCTTGTGGATGCCCCGAAGCTCGAGCACGGGGCTGAGGCTGCCGTCTGTCATGCGCGGCTACTTGTTCTTGTTGTAGACGTCGATGAACACCGCGGCCAGCAGCACCAGGCCCTTGATGACCTGCTGGTAGTCGATGCCGATGCCCAGGATCGACATGCCGTTGTTCATCACGCCCATGATGAAGGCGCCGATCACCGCGCCCATCACGCGGCCCACGCCGCCCGAGGCAGAGGCGCCGCCGATGAAGCAGGCCGCGATCACGTCGAGCTCGAAGCCCAGGCCGGCCTTCGGCGTCGCGGTATTGAGCCGCGCCGCGAACACCAGCCCGGCCAGTGCCGCCAGCGCGCCCATGTTCACGAAGGTCAGGAACGCGAGCCGCTGCGTCTTCACGCCCGACAGCCGCGCCGCCTTCTCGTTGCCGCCCAGCGCATAGATTCGCCGGCCGACGGTGGTGCGGTTGGTGACGAAGTCGTACACCACGATCAGCACCGCCATCACGATCAGCACGTTGGGCAGGCCCTTGTAGGTCGACAGCAGGTAGCTGAAGAACAGGATGATGGCCGCGAAGAACAGGTTCTTCACGAGGAAGAAGGCGTAGGGCTCCTGCTCCATGCCGTGCGCCGCCAGCTTGGCGCGCCCGCGCAGCTTGAAGAACACCAGCGCCGCGGCGGCCAGCGCGCCCACGACCAGCGAGGTGGTGCGCAATGCGTCGCCGCCCAGCGGATCGGGAATGAAGCCCGAGCTGAGCCGCTGAAATTCCACCGGGAACGGGCCCACCGACTGCCCCGCCAGCAGCGCCAGCGTGAGCCCCTTGAACACCAGCATGCCCGCGAGCGTGACGATGAACGACGGGATCTTGCGGAACGCGACGAACCAGCCCTGCGCGGCGCCGATGACGGCGCCCGCGAGGATGCTCACGATCGCCGTCGGCACGAAGTGCCATTCGTACTCGACCATCAGCACCGCTGCAAGCGCCCCGATGAAGCCGCAGACCGAGCCCACCGACAGGTCGATGTGCCCCGCCACGATCACCAGCAGCATGCCCAGCGCCATGATGACCACGTAGCTGTTCTGCAGCAGCAGGTTGGTGAGGTTCAGCGGCCGCAGCAGCGTGCCGTCGGTCAGCACCTGGAACAGCACCATGATCGCGACCAGCGAGATCAGCATGCCGTATTCGCGCAGGTTGTTCTTCAGGAAGCCGACATGCAGCTTCGGCGCCTCGGAGGCGGGAACGGCGGCCTTCACCGCGTTGACTTCAGGCTGCGACATGGATCGAACTCCCCGAGCTCACGATGGCATGCATGATGCGTTCCTGCGAGGCCTCGGCCACCGGAAATTCGGCGACGAAGCGCCCCTCGTTCATTACGTAGATGCGGTCGCACATGCCGAGCAGTTCCGGCAGTTCCGAAGAAATCATGAGAATGCCTTTGCCCTCGCTCGCAAGCTGGTCGATGATGGTGTAGATCTCGTACTTGGCGCCCACGTCGATACCGCGCGTGGGCTCGTCGAGGATCAGCAGTTCCGGCTTGGTGAAGAGCCACTTGCTCAACACCACCTTCTGCTGGTTGCCCCCCGACAGATTGACCACCAGCTGCTCGATGCCCGAGCAGCGGATGTTGAGTGCCTTGCGGTATTCGTTGGCCACCTTGAATTCGCGCCCGTTGTCGATGACCGACGAATCGGCGATCGCATCGAGGTTGGCCAGGCTGATGTTCTTGCGGATGTCTTCCTCCAGCACCAGCCCCAGGCCCTTGCGGTCCTCGGTGACGTAGGCGATGCCGTGGTCGATGGCCTTGCGCACCGTGCCCACGTCCACCGGCTTGCCGTGCATGAGCACGGAGCCGCTGATGCGCTGGCCGTAGGACTTGCCGAAGACGCTCATGGCGAGCTCGGTGCGCCCCGCGCCCATGAGGCCCGCGATGCCGACGATCTCGCCCTTGCGCACGTTCAGGTTCACGCCCTTGATCTGTTCGCGGTCGGCGTGCAGCGCATGGTGCACGCGCCAGTCGCGCACCTCGAACACGGTCTCGCCGATCTTCGGATGGCGCTGCGGATAGCGGTGCGCCATGTCGCGCCCCACCATGCCGCGGATGATGCGGTCCTCGCTGATCGGCTGGCCGCGGCAGTCCATGGTCTCGACCGTCGCGCCGTCGCGCAGCACGGTGACCGAATCGGCCACCTTGGAAATCTCGTTGAGCTTGTGCGAGATGAGGATCGACGCGATGCCCTGGCGCTTGAGCTCCAGCAGCAGCATCAGCAACGCATCGCTGTCGTTCTCGTTCAGGCTCGCGGTCGGCTCGTCGAGGATCAGGAGCTTGACCTCCTTGGCCAGCGCCTTGGCGATTTCCACCAGCTGCTGCTTGCCGACACCGAGGTCGGTCACGAGCGTGGTGGGCAACTCCTTGAGGCCCACCTTGGCAAGCAGCTCTCGCGTCTTCGCATAGGCGGCGAACCAGTCGATCACGCCGCCGTTCGCAATCTCGTTGCCGAGGAAGATGTTCTCGGCAATCGAGAGCAGCGGCACCAGCGCAAGCTCCTGGTGGATGATGATGATCCCGAGCTTCTCGCTGTCGGCGATGCCCTTGAAGCGGCGAAGCTCGCCCTCGAAATGGATCTCGCCGGTGTACGAGTCGCACGGGTAGACGCCGCTCAGCACTTTCATGAGCGTCGACTTGCCCGCGCCGTTCTCGCCGACCACCGCGTGGATCTCCCCCGCGCGCACGGCGAGGTTGACGTTGCTGAGGGCTTTCACCCCCGGAAACGTCTTGGTGATCCCGCGCATTTCGAGGATCGTGCGTTCGCCTTGACTCACTTGACTTGGCTTTCCTTGTAGTAGCCGCTGTCGACCAGCACCTGCTTCCAGTTCGACGCATCCACGCTCACCGGCTTCAGCAGGTACGAGGGCACGACCTTGATGCCGTTGTTGTAGGTCTTGGTGTCGTTCACCTCGGGCTGCTTGCCCGAGAGCATGGCGTCCGCCATGGCCACCGTCACCTTGGCCAGCTCGCGCGTGTCCTTGAACACGGTCGAGGTCTGCTCCTTGCGCAGGATCGACTTGATCGAAGGCACCTCGGCGTCCTGCCCCGACACCACCGGCATCGGCTGCGAGCCCGAGCCGTAGCCCACGCCCTTGAGCGACGAGAGGATGCCGATGGAGAGGCCGTCGTACGGCGACAGCACCGCGTCGACGCGGTCCTTGGTGTAGTAGGCCGACAGCAGGTTGTCCATGCGCGCCTGCGCCACCGCGCCGTCCCAGCGCAGCGTGCCGACCTTGTCCATGCCCATCTGCTTGCTGCGCACCACGAGCTTGCCGCTCTTGATGTACGGGTCGAGCACCGACATCGCGCCGTTGTAGAAGAAGAAGGCGTTGTTATCGTCCGGCGAGCCGCCGAACAGCTCGATGTTGAACGGGCCCTTGCCGCTTTTCAGGTCGAGCGCCTTCTCGATCGACTGCGCCTGCAGCACGCCAACCTGGAAGTTGTCGAAGGTGGCGTAATAGTCGACGTTCTTCGAGCCCTTGATGAGCCGGTCGTACGCGATGACCTTCACGCCCTTGTCGGCTGCCTTTTGCAGCACGTCGGACAGCGTGGTGCCGTCGATGGCCGCGATGACCAGCACCTTCGAGCCCTTGGTCACCATGTTCTCGATCTGCGCGAGCTGGTTGGGGATGTCGTCGTCGGCGTACTGCAGGTCGGTCTTGTAGCCCTTGTCCTTGAAGTACTTGACCATGTTGGCGCCATCGGCGATCCAGCGGGCCGACGACTTGGTGGGCATCGAGATCGCGATCAGGCCCTTGTCCTGCGCATTGGCCAGCGGCGTGAAGCCGACGATGGCGAATGCGATGCCCGCGAGCGATGCTTTGAGGAATTTGCGTTTCATGGGTGTGGGCTCTCAATACTTGCGGTTGGGGAATTCCTTGGCAGCGACTTCCATCGGGAAGATGCTTTCTTCGGTCACGATGCGCTTGGGCAGCGTCTTGCCTGCCTTGATGTCTTTCACGGCGCTCATCAGTTGCGGGCCGAGCAGCGGGCTGCATTCGACCGACACATTGAGCTTGCCCGCGATCATCGCTTCGAACGCCCCCTTCACGCCGTCGATGGAGATGATGGTGATGTCCTTCGCGGGCTTCAGGCCGGCCTCTTCGATGGCCTGGATCGCACCGATGGCCATGTCGTCGTTGTGCGCGAAGAGCACGTTGATCTTCTTGCCCTCGGCCTTCAGGAAAGCTTCCATCACCTCCTTGCCCTTGGCGCGCGTGAAGTCGCCGGTCTGCGAGCGGATGATCTTGAACTTCGGGTCGGCCTTGATGATTTCCTCGAAGCCCTTCTTGCGGTCGATGGCCGGCGCCGAACCCACGGTGCCCTGCAGCTCGACGATGTTCACGTCGCCCTTCTGGTCCTTCATCTTCTCGACCAGCCAGCGGCCGGCCTTGCGGCCTTCTTCAGTGAAGTCCGAGCCCATGAAGGTCACGTAGAGCGAGTCGTCCTTGGTGTTGACGGAGCGGTCGGTCAGCACCACCGGGATCTTGGCGGCCTTGGCTTCGCGCAGCACGGTTTCCCAGCCCGACTCGACCACGGGCGAGAACGCGATCACGTCGACCTTCTGCGCGATGTACGAGCGGATGGCCTTGATCTGGTTTTCCTGCTTCTGCTGCGCATCGGAGAACTTGAGCTCGATGCCGGCGTCCTTCGCGGACGACTTGATCGACTCGGTGTTGGCAGTGCGCCATTCGCTCTCGGCGCCCACCTGCGCGAAGCCGAGCACGAGTTTTTTCTGCGCGAGCGCAGAAACGGGCAGCAGCCCGCCGAGGGCGGCGGCGGCCAATGCGGTGTTGAGCGTGCGGCGATTCATCGTCATGGGATGTCTCCTTCTGTTGACTTGCTTGTTGAGAACGGTTTTTTTGTGGCTCAGGCCAGCATGTAGCCGGTCTTCACCGTCGTGTAGAACTCCGCGGCGTGGCGCCCTTGTTCGCGCGGCCCGTAGCCCGACCCCTTGCGGCCGCCGAAGGGCACGTGGAAATCCACCCCTGCGGTCGGCAGATTGACCATCGTCATGCCGACCACGGCATGGCGCCTGAAATGCATCGCGTGCTTCAGCGAATTGGTGCAGATGCCCGCGCACAGGCCGAAGGGCGTGTCGTTGCACAGCGCGAGTGCTTCATCGTAGTTGTCGGCGCGCAGCACGCAGGCCAGCGGGCCGAAGATTTCCTCGCGCGCGATGCGGTGCGCCGGCTTGGCCAGGAACAGCGCGGGGCTCATGTAGTGGCCGGCGGTGGCGCGTTCGAGCGCTTCGCCACCCCACACGTGCTCGGCGCCCTCTTCGCGCGCCACCTCGACCCAGGCGAGGTTCTGCGCGAGGCGCTCCTCGTCGGCCACCGGGCCGATGTCGACGCCGCGCTCCAGCGCATGGCCGATCTTCAGCGTCCTGAGCCGCTGGCGCAGCCTGGCCACGAAGGCGTCGTGCACCGCTGCCTCGACGATGAGCCGGCTCGACGCGGTGCAGCGCTGGCCGGCGGAAAAGTAGGCGCCCTGCACCGCGCAGTCGACGGCGCGGTCGAGGTCGGCATCGGCCAGCACCACCAGCGCGTTCTTGCCGCCGGTCTCGAGCTGCACCTTGGCGCGGCGCGAAGCTGCCGCCTGCAGGATGCGCTCGCCGTTGGCCATCGAGCCTGTGAAGCTCAGCGCATCGACCAGCGCGCTGTCGACCAGCGCCTGCCCCACTTCACGGCCGCTGCCCATCACGAGGTTGAAGGCGCCGGCCGGCAAGGCGGCGCGGCTGATGATCTCGGCCAGCGCCCAGCCGCAGGCCGGCACCAGTTCGGCCGGCTTGAACACCACGCTGTTGCCGTGGGCCAGCGCGGGCGCGATCTTCCATGCCGGGATGACGAACGGCGAGTTCCACGGCGTGATGAGCCCGACCACGCCGACCGGCTCGCGCGTGACGTCGACCTGCACGCCCGCGCGTACCGAGGCGACGTTCTCGCCGCCGCCGCCACGCAGGGCCTCGCCCGCGAAGAACTTGAAGATCTGGCCCGCCCGCGCCACTTCGGCCACCGCCTCCGGCAGGGTCTTGCCCACCTCGCGTGCCAGCAGCAGGCCCAGGTCGTCCTTGCGTGCGAGCAGTTCTGCGCCGATGCGGTCGAGCACGTCGGCGCGCCGCTGCGGCGTGCTGTGGCTCCAATGAGGAAAGGCCTCGGTGGCCGCCCGGATGGCGGCCTCGGCCTGGCGGCGATCGGCGCGTGCGTACTCGGCCACCACTTCGCTGGTGTCCGAGGGATTGGCGCTCACACCCGTGGTCGCGCTGGTTTCCCAGCGGCCATTGATGTACTGCCGCACGTTCTGATGGAGCTCGCCGTGAATCACCGGGCGGGGGCCTTGTCTCTGTAGTTCTGGATGTGCGGCGAGTCTAGAAACAAAAATGATATCAATCCAATTGTTTTTTAAGCAAAATGGATATCGATCATTGGATTCTGGAAAACCCGATCAGTCCTTCGTTTCAAGTCAAAGAGACATGACCAACTACAACCACTGGTTCATCCGCGCCCGCCTCAAGACCCGGCAGCTGTTGCTGCTCGTGGCCCTGGCCGAGGAAGGCAACATCCACCGCGCGGCGCAGGTGCTCAACATGACGCAGCCCGCCGCCTCCAAGCTGCTGAAGGACCTGGAAGACGTGCTGGAGGTGCCGCTGTTCGACCGCCTGCCGCGCGGCATGCGCCCCACCTGGTACGGCGAGACCATGATCCGCCACGCCCGTGTGGCGCTCGCGAGCCTGAACCAGGCGCACGACGAGCTCACCGCGCTCAAGGCCGGGCGCTTCGGCCAGGTGAGCGTGGGCGCCATCACCGCGCCCGGGCTCACGCTGCTGCCACCGGCCGTGGCCATGGTCAAGCGCGAGCAGCCCGATCTGCGCGTGTCGCTGGAGATCGAGACCAGCCCGGTGCTGATCGAGCGGCTCGAGCAGGGCAAGCTCGACATCCTGGTGGCGCGCCTCTTCGCCGAGCACGACAAGTCGCAGCTGCGCTACGAAGCACTGAGCGAAGAGCCGGTGTGTGCGCTGGTGCGGCCGGGCCATCCACTGCTGGGCGTGAGCGGGCTCACGCTGCGCGACGTGGTGAGCGCAGGCTGGATCGTGCCGCCCGCGGGCAGCGTGCTGCGGCATCGCTTCGAGCTGATGTTCCAGGAAGAAGGCCTGGCGCCGCCGACCAACACCATCGAGAGCCCCGCGCTGCTCTTCATCACGCGCATGCTGCAGCAGAGCGACATGGTGGCGGTGCTGGCGACCGACGTGGCGCGCTACTACGCCGCGCACGGCATCGTGTCGCTGCTGCCGCTGGACATGCCCTGCCACATGGACGCCTTCGGCATCATCACGCGCACCGACCGGCTGCCGTCGCCGGCGGCGAAGGTGATGATGAAGGCGCTGAAGACGGCGGCTGTGAGCGTGTACGGGCGGAAGCTGGAACTGGACTAACCCCCAGTCTTCGCGCACTTCGTGTCGCTTCGCCAACCCCCTTGCAGGGGGCAACGCCAGCGGCCCGGCAAAGCCGGTTCCGCGGCATTCCACGCACAGCAATTCCGTTCAGGTCCAGCCGGCGTCCACGGTGAACTCCTGGGCCGTGCACATCTTCGCGTCGTCCGATGCCAGGAACAGCACCATGCGCGCGATGTCTTCCGGCATCAGCTTGTCGGGCAGGCACTGGTTGCGCTTGAGCGCCTGTTCGCCTTCGTCGTCGAGCCACAGCTTCACCTGGCGCTCCGTCATCACCCAGCCGGGCGACACAGTGTTGATGCGGATGCGGTCGCGGCCCAGGTCCACCGCGAGCCCGCGCGTGAGGCCGTTCACCGACGACTTGGCGATCGCGTAGCAGGGGTAGCCCGAGCCCTTCGTCTGCCAGCCCGTGGAGCCCAGGTTGACCACCGAGCCGAAGCCCAGGCGCTTCATGCCCGGCACCACCGACTGGATCGCGAACAGCGCCGGCCGCTCGTTGATGGCCATGCGGTTGTCGTAGTAGTCGGGCGTGACCGATTCGAGCGTGTGGCGGTCATCGCTCGCCACGTTGTTGACCAGCACCGCGAAGTCGCCGAGTTCGGTGGCCGCATCGGAAATGGCCTTTTGCAGCGCGGCGATGTCGCGCACATCGCAGGCGCGCCACCACGGCGCCGCGTGGCCGGCCTCCTCGATCTGCCGTGCGAGCGCCGCGCTGGAACCCTCGGCAATGTCGATGAAGGCGACGCGCGCACCCTGGGCTGCGAACGCTGCGACGATGGCAGCGCCAATGCCGCTGCCGCCACCGGTGACGAAAACGGCGCGGTCTTTCAGGCTGGGATAAATGGAATGCGGGGGGGAATTCAAGAAAAGTCTCCAGGGTGCTCGGCAACTGACATTGCAAAATGCATATTAATCAATGCCTGAATTTTAAATTTCCGTTATCAATATGCCTTGATACGATCCGCCGAGTCAAGAAGACATGACGAGGAAAAACAAATGAACAAGCAAGAGACAGGCGTCCTCCCCCCTTCATCCGCATCTGCATCCGTGCCGTCGGTCGCAGGCGAGCTCGAATGCATCTGGGCCGCCGGCGCCAACCTTGGCGAGGGCACGATGTGGTCGCAGCGCGAGCAGGCGCTCTACTGGATCGACATCCTCACGCCGCGCCTGTTCCGCTACGACCCCGCCAGCGGCGCGCAGCGAACCTGGACCTTCGACGAGGAGATCACCGCCATCGCCGAGCGCGCCTTGGCGCCAGGCCTCATCGTCACGCTGCGCCGCGGCTTCGCGCTGTTCGACACCACCGCGCCCGGCGACGACGCGAAGCCGCGCTACCTGCACCAGCCCGAGCCCGAGCGCACCGGCAACCGCTTCAACGACGGCAAGTGCGACAGCCGCGGCCGCTTCTGGGGCGGCAGCATGGACTTCGACTGCCAGGCACCGACCGGCGCGCTCTACCGCTACGACGCCGACGGCCGCTGCACCAGGCACGACGACGGCTTCGAGGTGACCAACGGCCCGACATGGTCGGCCGACGGGCGCACGATGTACTTCAACAACACGGCGCGCAACAACCTCTACGCCTACGACTTCGACGTGGAGGCGGGCACGGTGTCGAACCGGCGCCTGTGGCACCGCTTCCCGAAGCCCGATGGCCTGCCCGACGGCATGACCACCGACGCGGCCGGCCGTCTCTGGATCGCGCACTGGGGCGGCTCCTGCGTGACCTGCCATGACCCGGTGAGCGCGGCCGAGCTGTGCCGCATCCCGCTGCCCGCGAGCCACGTCACCGACTGCGCCTTCGGCGACGCCGACCTGTGCACGCTCTACATCACGACCGCGCGCAACGGACTCACGGCCGAACAGCAGGCGGCCGAGCCGCTGGCGGGTGGGCTGTTCAGGGTGCGCATCGGCAGCCCGGGGGTGCCGGCGGCGCTGTTCGCGGGCTGAAGAAGCTGCCAGACTCGCCCGCGAGACGCAGGTGCGCACCCGCGCCGTAGAACTGGACGATGCCGCGGAGATCACGCTTGTTTCAAGCCCTTAGCGCCAAGCATCAACTGCGCACTAGTTCCGGGCGCTGTTACTTTCGTGTACTTACGGCGCCAGTACAAGGGCTTACATAATCCCCGGAAAAAGCTTGCCCTCATCCGTAGCGGCAGGCGCATTCAGGGAGTCCCATGTCCAACTTCGAAGGCGTGCTCGCACGCCTGCGGCAGCCATGAAGCGCCGCGTCACGATCCAGACGCCTCTGGGCGAGGCACTGCAATTCCACCGCCTCGTCGGTCGAGAGACACTCAGCCAGGCTTACGTTTTTGAAATCGATCTGCTGGGCAGCAGCAACGCCATCGATCCCAAGACCCTGCTGGGCAAGGCCGCCACCGTCGCGATGGAAACCGAGAGCGGCGCCCTGCGCCACCTTGCCGGCATCGTCACGCGCTTCGGCCTTTCGCAGCAAGACGCGCGACAGTCCTTCTACAAGATGCGGCTGCGTCCCTGGCTCTGGCTCGCCACCCGCCGAAGCGACTTCCGCATCTTCCAGGACCAGACCGTCCCGGACATCCTTGCCGCGGTGCTCGGGCGCTACGGCCACCCGCTCGAGCAGAAGCTCAGCCGCAGCTACCGCACCTGGAACTACTGCGTTCAGTACCACGAGAGCGACTTCGATTTTGTCTCGCGCCTGTGCGAGCACGAAGGCATCTATTTCTTCTTCCGGCATGAAGCCGAGCAGCACGTGCTGGTCTTCGCCGACGACATCGCCAGCTCGCACGGCCCCCTGCCTGGCGGCGAGACGGTGCGCTACCACCCCCACGAACACTCGGGCATGACGGGAGGCCTGGAGCCCGGCGAGCGCATTCATGCATGGGAGCAGGCCGAAGAGATTCGCTCCGGCCACCACTACACCGACGACTACGACTTCGAAAAGCCGAGGGCCGACCTGGCGAGCCGCCAGCAAATGCCGCCCGGCCATGACCACGACAGCCATGAAGCCTACGAGTGGCCGGGTGGCTTCATCCAGCACGGCGACGGCGAGGACTACGCGCGCCTCCGCACGGAGGAGCAACTGAGCGAACGCCGCCGGGCCAGGGGCCGCTCCAACCTGCGCGAACTGGCGCCGGGCCACACCTTCCGCCTCGCCGGCCACCCGCGCGACGACCAGAACCGGCAGCACCTGCTGCTCGGTGTCGGCTATCACCTGCAAGAGACCATCCAGGCCAGTGAAGGACAGAACGGCGCCGAGGGCTCCGTGCAGCGCTTCACCTTCGATGCCCAGCCCACGAGCTTCGCCTGGCGCCCGCGGCGCACGACACCCAAGCCGTGGACCGAGGGACCGCAGACCGCGAAGGTGGTCGGCCCGGCCGGCGAAGAAATCTGGACCGACCGGTACGGCCGCATCAAGGTCCAGTTCCACTGGGACCGCATCGGCGAGGACAACGAGCACGCCAGCTGCTGGGTACGCGTGTCGACGGCCTGGGCGGGTTCGACCTTCGGCATGGCCGCGCTGCCGCGCATCGGGCAGGAGGTCATCGTCGACTTCCTCAATGGCGATCCGGACTGCCCCATCGTCACCGGGCGTGTGCACAACGCCGACGAGATGCCGGCCTGGCAGCTGCCCGGCCAGAAGCACCTCACCGGCCTCCGCAGCCGCGAACTCGGCGGCGGGCGCAGCAACCATGTGGTGCTCGACGACTTTGCGGGGAAGATCCAGGCCCAGCTCAAGAGCGACCATCAAAGCTCCAGCCTGAGCCTGGGGCACATCGCGCGCATCGAGGACGTGGCAGGCCGCAAGGACGACCGGGGCCAGGGCTTCGAACTGCGCACCGACGGGCACGGCGCGGTGCGCGC
>NZ_JBGLYN010000003.1:0-140501 GCF_047304045.1 Variovorax sp. Varisp85 | reverse complement strand
CGGGGGGCCGGTGGCTATGTTTTACGCGTGTCTCCCGCGGCGCGCCGCCGGCGCGGCCGCGCGGGGTGGCCCCGCGCCCCACGGCAGGGTAGAAGTTGGTCGGGTCGCCGTGGATCGAGACATACAGCACGTCGCTGCGGTCGTAGAAGATTTCCTGCACCCCCTGGCCGTGGTGCATGTCGGTATCGAGGACCGCCACGCGAGCGAAGCGCCCGCGCAGCGCCTGGGCGGCGATGGCCGCGTTGTTGAGGTAGCAGAAGCCGCCAGCGGCATCGACGCGCGCATGGTGGCCGGGCGGGCGGCACAGTGCGTAGGCCGCAGGGGCGCCGTCGACGATGGCCGCCGCGCCGGCCACCGCGCTCTGGGCCGACCAGTACGCGGAGCGCCAGGTCTCGGCCCCGACCGGGCAGCTGCCGTCGGCAAGGTAGCGCGCCGCCTTGGCCAGCACGCCGCGCAGGCGGTTGGGCTCGCGCACGTAAACGTTCGACATCACCTCGTCGCCCCAGTCGGGCGGCATCTGCTTCCATTCGCCGTGCGCGTCCTCCAGAAAGCGCAGGTAGTCGGCACTGTGCACGGCGGCCAATGGCGCCATGCCGGCGTCGGCCGGCGTCCGGAGATCGAAGCCGAGCGATTGCACGGCGGCGACGAGTCGAAGTGCGCGGTCGGGAATTTCCTGCGGGGTGCGCATCTGTCCGCGCGACAGGTAGCTGCGCGGATGGTGCAGCAGCTGCTCTGGATGGAAGTAGGTCAGCATGGGCGATTCGGCATGGCCGCCGTGGAATTTGCTCGGCAGCCATGGTAGCGAGCAAGATCGGTGCCCATCGAGGGCATCGGATGGCGCGCGAATCGGCGGCATCCACATTGGTTACGATCACCCATGAGAAAAACCTTTCAGCTTCAGGTCGAGGGCAAGCACCCCGACCGTCTCCTCGAAGCCATCAAGCACGAGATCCGCAAGTACATCAAGCGCGAGCGGCGGCGCGAATTGCCCGAAGGCAGCGATTTCTGGGACTTCGATTGCAAGTTCGGCGCGGCCCAGGAATCCGCCGAAGTCATTCACCTTTCCGCCATCACGGGCCTCATCGACGGGGTGGTGAAGGAAGGCGGCAAGCAGTTCTACATCGAGATCCTGGCCAAGCCCGGCAAGCGCAAGCCGCGGCCTGAAGGCGAACAGGGCGCGGCCACCGATTCCGAAGAGGAATAACCGCCGTCAGGCCTGCGCCTGCGCCAACCGCAGGCCGTACCGCTGCTCCGCATCCTGCAGCGAGCGCGCAATCGACGGGTGCAGCCGCACCCCGTTCCTGGCCTGCGCTTCCCGACGCTTCAAACCGCCTTCGCCCGGTAGCCGCACAGGCTTGGCCGGGTCGATGGGCACGTTGCCGCGACACTTCGCCGCCACATGGTCCATCTGGCGCAGGAAGGCGTCCTTGCCGCCGAAGGCATTCAGGTCGTGCAGCGTGATGTGCACCGTCGCGCCCCAGCCCTCGGGCGGATCGGCCCGGCCGTGGCCCGCGAGGCCGGCCGTGAGCGTCTCGACCAGCAGCGCCATGCCGTAGCCCTTGTGGCCGTGGCTCAATCCGCCGACCGGCAGCAGCGTGCCAGGCGGCTGGTCGAACAGCACCTGCGGGTCGTTCGACGGCTTGCCGGCAGCGTCGATCAGCCATTCCTCGGCGAAGGTCTCGCCCGCTGCGCGCTTGCGGTTGCTCATGCCGTTGGTGGTGATGGAGGCCGAGATGTCGACCATCACGCCGCCTTGCGAGAGCGGAAAACCCATGGCCAGCGGATTCGGCGTGAACACGGCCTGCGTGCCGCCGAAGGGCGCGACGCTGGCGGCATTGGGGTCGGAGCAGGCCAGCAGCATCAGCATGTCTTCCTGCAGCGCGCGCAACATGTAGACGGCGAGGCAGGCGATGTGGTGGCTGCGGCGGATGACGAGCGAGGCGGTGCCGAGTTCGCGGGCACGCGGAATCAGCAAATCCATGCCCTGGTCCATGAGCCAAGGACCGGGCAGGCGCTTGCCGTCCCAGAGCACGGCGGCGGGGCGGTCGGACAGCACCTCGGGGGTGCCGTCGCGCGTCATGCCACCGGATTCCAGTTCCTTGACGTACCCGGCCAGCAGCGCGAGGCCGTGCGTGTCGTGTCCCAGCAGGTCGCCTTCGACGAGCGTGCGGGCGACGCTGTCGGCCATCGACGCGGCGAGCCCGGCTTTTTGCAGCAGGGCGCTCGCGTAGTCCTTGAGGGCTTCGGCGCGGTAGAGCGGGGCGGTGTCGGTCATGTCAGTGGTCCGTGTCTCGTTGGGGCGGTTGTTCTTGGGGGCGCTGTCGTTCAGGGCGCGTGCAAGGGCACCGGGTACGCTCCTGCGCGAATGTCCCCCGTCGGCATCATCGCCCCCGAACCACGCCCCCAATCGCTCATCGCAGTATTTCGAGAAGGCGGTCCAGTCCGCCTTCGTTGATTGCAACCATTGCCTGTTCACGCACCTTGGGTTTCGCGTGATAGGCCACCGACAGGCCGGCTTCGCCCATCATCGGGAGGTCGTTCGCGCCGTCGCCCACGGCGATGGTTTCCTGCGGCGAGATGCCCATGAGCGAAGCCACCTCGAGCAGCGTCCTGCGCTTTTCGGCGCCGTCGCAGATGTCGCCCCAGCTCTGCGTGACGACTTCGCCGGTGAGCTTGCCGCCGGCTTCGTCGAGCAGATTGGAGCGCGCAAAGTCGATGCCCAGCCGGTCTTTCACGCGGTTCGCGAAGAAGGTGAAGCCGCCCGACACCAGCAGCACCTTGAGGCCGGCTTTCTTGCAGGCTGCTACCAGTTCGCTCGCGCCCGGGTTGAGCTTCAGCCGCTCGTCGTACACCTGCTGCAGCGCCTCGACCGGCACACCCTGCAACAGCGCCACGCGGCGGCGCAGGCTTTCCTTGAAGTCCTTGATCTCGCCGCGCATCGTGGCCTCGGTGATGGCGGCGACCTCGGCCTTCTTGCCGACGGCATCGGCGATCTCGTCGATGCATTCGATGTTGATCAGCGTCGAGTCCATGTCGAACGCAATCAGCTTGAAGTCGGCGAGCCGCAACGGTGGCTTCACGCGCTGGATGACGAGGCCGGGGGAGATTTCTTGGGTAGCGCTCATGCGGTGACTGTTTCCTTGACGAGGGGTTGGCCCAGGCTGCGCAGCACGTCGCGCACCATCTGGGCTCGCTCTTTGGGCTCTTTCAGCTCGCGCTCGATGCGCAGCTTCTCGTTGCCGGCGAGCTTGATGTGCTTGTTCTTCTGGATCAGCTGGATGATGGCCATGCCATCGACCGGCGCATCTTTCTTGAACGTGATGTTGATGATGCCCGGCGCCGCGTCGACCTTGACCACGCCGTAGGGCCGCGCCAGCACGCGCAGGCGGTGCGTGTCGATCAGCGTCTGTGCCTGCGGCGGCAGCTTGCCGAAGCGGTCGACGATTTCTTCGAGCAGCGTGTCGATCTGGTCGGGCGTCTTCGCGGTGGCCAGCTTCTTGTAGAACGACAGGCGCAGGTGCACGTCGCCGCAGTAGTCATCAGGCAGCAGGGCGGGCGCGTGCAGGTTGATTTCGGTGGTGACCGACAGCGGTGAGAGCAGGTCTGGCTCCTGGCCGGCCTTGAGCGAGCGCACGGCCTCGCTGAGCATCTCGTTGTAGAGCTGGAAGCCGATTTCCATCATGTTGCCGCTCTGGTTCTCGCCGAGCACCTCGCCGGTGCCGCGAATCTCGAGGTCATGCATGGCGAGGTAGAAGCCGGAGCCCAGCTCTTCCATCTGCTGGATGGCGTCGAGCCGCTGCGCCGCCTGCTTGGTCAGGCCCTCGGTGTCGGGCACCATGAGGTAGGCATAGGCTTGGTGGTGCGAGCGGCCGACGCGGCCGCGCAACTGGTGCAGCTGCGCCAGGCCGAACTTGTCGGCGCGGCTCATCACGATGGTGTTGGCGGTTGGCACGTCGATGCCGGTCTCGATGATGGTCGAGCACAGCAGCAGGTTGTAGCGCTGCGCCACGAAGTCGCGCATCACGCGCTCCAGCTCGCGCTCGGGCATCTGGCCATGGGCCACGGCGATGCGGGCCTCGGGCAATATTTCTTCCAGCTTCTGGCGCCGGTTCTCGATGGTCTCGACCTCGTTGTGCAGGAAGTAGACCTGCCCGCCGCGCTTGAGCTCGCGCAGCACGGCCTCGCGGATCACGCCCGTGCCTTCGTTGCGCACGAAGGTCTTGATGGCGAGGCGCCGTTGCGGTGCGGTCGCGATCACACTGAGGTCGCGCAGGCCTTCGAGCGCCATGCCCAGCGTGCGCGGAATCGGCGTGGCCGTGAGCGTGAGCACGTCGACCTCGGCGCGCATGGCCTTCATCGCCTCCTTGTGGCGCACGCCGAAGCGGTGCTCCTCGTCGATGATGAGCAGGCCCAGGTTCTTGAACTTGACCGACTGCGACAGCAGCTTGTGCGTGCCGACCACGATGTCGACCTGGCCCTCGGCCAGCCCCTTGGCGGCGGTGGTGATTTCCTTGGCCGAGCGGAAGCGGCTCATCTCGGCCACCTTCACGGGCCACTTGGCGAAGCGGTCGACCAGCGTCTGGTAATGCTGCTCCGCCAGCAGCGTGGTGGGCGCGAGGAACGCGACCTGCTTGCCGCCGGTGACGGCGATGAAGGCGGCGCGCAGCGCCACCTCGGTCTTGCCGAAGCCCACGTCGCCGCACACGAGGCGGTCCATGGGCTGGGGCGAGATCATGTCCTGCACCACGGCGTGGATAGCGGCCTTCTGGTCGGCGGTTTCCTGGAAGCCGAAGTCGTTGGCGAACACCTCGTAGTCGGCCGGCGAGTAGCGGAAAGCATGGCCTTCGCGCGCGGCGCGGCGAGCGTAGATGTTGAGCAGTTCGGCAGCGGAGTCGCGCACCTGCTCGGCGGCCTTGCGCTTGGCCTTTTCCCATTGGCCGGAGCCCAGCTTGTGCAGCGGGGCCTCGTCGGCGCTCACGCCGGTGTAGCGGCTGATCTGGTGCAGCTGCGACACGGGCACGTAGAGCGTGGCCTTGTCGGCGTACTCCAGGTGCAGCATTTCCTGCAGCAGCGGCTTGCCGTCGGGGCCGCTGCCCTGGCCCAGGTCCATGTGGATCAGGCCGCGGTAGCGGCCGATGCCGTGCGCGGTGTGGACCACCGGGTCGCCGACGTTGAGTTCCGACAGGTCCTTGATCAGCGCCTCGACGTCGCTGACCTGCTCCTGCTTCTTGTTGCGCCGGCGCGTGGTGGGCGCGGTGGCGAACAGTTCGGTCTCGGTGACGAGGTCGATCCCCTGCTCGCGCCAGGCGAAGCCCGAGGCCAGCGCGGCGGTGGCGATGCCGACCTTTTCGTCGGCAGAGGCTTCGAACTCGGCCAGCGAGTCGAAGGCCGGCGGGCTCACGCCGCTGGCGCGCAGGAAGTCGAGCAGGCTCTCGCGGCGGCCGTCGCTCTCGGCGATCAGCAGCACGCGGTGGGGCGTGGCCTTGATGTGGGCCTTGAGCCCGACCAGCGGGTCTTCCGCGCCGCGCACCACGGCGAAGGGCGGCAGCTTGTCGAATTCGGCGTAGGGCGCTTCCGTGGGCACGTCGCCGCGGATGGCGAGTTGCGCGTGCGGCTTGGCGCGCTGGTAGAACTGCTCGGCGTTCAGGAACAGCGCCTCGGGCGGCAGGGCGGGGCGCTCGGGGTCGCCACGCACCAGCCGGTAGCGTTCGTTCGTGTCCTGCCAGAAATGCTGGAACGCAGGTTCGAGGTCGCCGTGCAGCACCACCGTGGCGTCTGCGCCCAGGTAGTCGAACACCGTGGCCGTCTCGTCGAAGAACAGCGGCAGGTAGTACTCGATGCCGGCGGTGGCCACGCCGTTGCCCATGTCCTTGTAGATGCGGCTCTTGGTCGGGTCGCCCTCGAGCAGTTCGCGCCAGCGGCTGCGAAAGCGCGCTCGCGCGTCGTCGTCCATCGGGAATTCGCGGCCCGGCAGCAGGCGCACCTCGGGCACGGGGTAGAGGCTGCGCTGGGTGTCCGGGTCGAAGGTGCGGATCGTGTCGATCTCGTCGTCGAACAGGTCGACGCGAAACGGCACCGGCGAGCCCATGGGGAACAGGTCGATCAGGCCGCCGCGCACCGCGTATTCGCCGGGGCTGACCACCTGCGTCACGTGGGTGTAGCCGGCCAGCGTGAGCTGGGCCTTGAGCTTCGATTCCTCGAGCTTCTGCTTGGCCTTGAAGTGGAAGGTGTAGCCGGCCAGGAAGGCCGGGGGTGCGAGTCGGTAGAGGGCGGTGGTGGCGGGCACCAGCACCACGTCGGCCTCCTTCTGGCTGATGCGCCAGAGGGTGGCCAGGCGCTCGCTGATCAGGTCCTGGTGGGGCGAGAAGCTGTCGTAGGGCAGCGTCTCCCAGTCGGGGAACAAGGCGCATCGCAGGTCGGGCGCGAAGAAGGCGATTTCATCGATCAGGCGCTGCGCGTCGTTGGCGTCGGCCGTGAACATCGCCGTGGCGCGCCCGGCGGCTTTCTCGCGCATGGCCAGCTGCGCCAGCAGCAGTGCATCGGCCGACAACGGGGGACGCGGCAGCGTGAAACGCTTGCCCGCCGTGAGGTGGGGGAGGTCCATGGAACGCTTACTGGAAATGCACAACACCCCGCGCCGGTTGGCGAGGGGTGTGCGTAGCGGTCGATTCTAGAATGGCGGCCCTTTATTCGCTTGCTGGCCAGCGCCGGCGCCGGGCCCTCATGTCCTCTTCCCGACTTTTCGTGCTGATCCCATGCGCCGGCTCCGGCCATCGTGCGGGGCATGCGCAGTCCGCGCTGCCCAAGCAGTACCGACGCCTGGCCGGCCTGCCGATGGTGGCCCACACGCTGGAGGCCTTCCGCGCGCTGGCGGGGCGCTTCGCCGGGCTGGCGCTGGTGGTGTCGCCGGACGACCGCGACGTGGATGCGGTGCTGCCGCGCTTTCCCGCCGAAAACGAATACCTGCTGCGCGTGGGCGGCGTGACCCGCGCGGCCACGGTGCGCAACGGCCTGGTGGCACTGCGGCAGAAGGGCGCAGGCGCGCACGACTGGGTGCTGGTGCACGACGCGGCGCGCTGCCTCGTCACGTCGAGCCAGATCGAGGCGCTGATTGCGGCCTGCGAGCACGACGCTGTGGGCGGCCTGCTGGCGCACCGGCTGGCGGACACACTGAAGGCGTCGACGGCCGAGAGCCGAGTAGCCCAGACGCTGTCGCGCGCCGACAAGTGGCTGGCGCAGACGCCGCAGATGTTCCGCATCGGCATGCTGCTCGACGCGCTGGAGCGCACGGGCGACACCGTGACCGACGAGGCCAGCGCCATAGAGGCCATCGGCCTGTCGCCGCTGCTGGTGCAGGGTAGCGCGCAGAACTTCAAGGTGACGTTCCCCGAGGACTTCGCATTGGCCGAGGCGGTCCTGCAGGGCCGCAAGAAGGGCATTGCATGACGAGCGCCTTCAACATCCGTGTCGGCGAGGGCTGGGACATTCACCAGCTGGTGGCGGGGCGCAAGCTGATCCTGGGCGGTGTCGAGGTGCCGCACACCACCGGCCTGCTGGGGCATTCCGATGCCGACGTGCTGCTGCACGCCATCACCGACGCCCTGCTGGGTGGCGCGGGGCTCGGCGACATCGGCCGGCATTTTCCGGATACCGACGAGCAGTTCCGCGGTGCCGATTCGTCGGTGCTGCTGGCCGAGGCGGCGCGCCGGGTGCGCGCGGCGGGCTGGGAGATCGGCAACGTCGACAGCACCGTGATCGCGCAGGCGCCCAAACTCGCGCCTCACATTCCGCTCATGTGCCAGCGAATCGCCGGCACGCTCGGCATTGCGGTCGGCCAGGTGAACGTGAAAGCCAAGACGGCCGAGAAGCTCGGCCCGGTGGGCGAGGGCCGCGCGATGGAAGCCCGCGCGGCCGTACTTCTGCATCGCTGAGGCCTCCGCGGGCTCAGGCTGGCTTCCTGCCTCCCGGCAGCTCACCCGGCTTCGGCGCCGGCATCGCGCGCGGCATCCTGATGTGCGCCGCCAGGCCGCGGCCCGGCGTGCTGGTCAGCGCGAAGGTGCCACCCATGCGCTCGATGTTCTTCGCCACGATCGACAGGCCCAGGCCCGCGCCGGCTGCCGAGGTGCGCGCTGTGTCGCCGCGGAAGAAGGGCTTGGTCAGCTGCGAGAGCAGGGCGGGCTCGACGCCTGCGCCGTGGTCGCGCACCTTGATCAGCACCGCGTCGTTGTTGGCCTGTGCCTGGATCGTGACGTCGGCCACGCCTGTGGAGGGCGATTTGCCATAGCGCCGCGCGTTCTCCACCAGGTTGGAGATCACGCGCGTGAGTTCGACTTCATCGCCCATCACGCGCAGGTCGGACGGCACCTCGACCTTGATGTTCATCTCCTCGTAGTCCTGCACCGCATAGGTGCAGGCGTCGACCACGTCGCGCAGCAGCACCGGACGAGGATCGACATGGTCGGGCCGCGCGTAGTCGAGGAACTTGTCGATGATCGCGTCGAGCTGGGCGATGTCGGCCGCCATGTGGTCGCGCGCGTCCTCGTCGGCCACGCTCATCTCCGTTTCCAGCCGCAGCCGGGCCAGCGGCGTTCGCAGGTCATGCGAGATGCCGGCCAGCATGATGGCGCGGTCCTGCTCGATCTTGGCGAGCTGGTCCGCCATGCGGTTGAAGCCGATGTTGACGGCGCGGATCTCGTTGGTGCGGGCTCGTTCGTCGAGCCGGTGCGCCTCGTACTCGCCTTCGCGCACCTGCATGGTCGCGCGCGACAGCTGCTTGAGCGGCAGGTTGATGAGCCGCGTAATCAGCGCCGCGCCGGCCAGCGAGAGCGCCATCGCCGTGCTGAGCCAGACCAGCCAGGTACGCCCTCCCACGCGGCTGAAGCGCGTGGGGTCGAGCAGCAGCCAGTAGGTGTCGCTCTCGATGGTGAAGCCGATCCAGAGACCCGCCTCGTCGTTCACGCGGCTGGCCACCGTGGTGCCTTCACCGAGCTGATCAATCAGCTCCTCGGTCACGCGCAGGTCGAGCGCGCCGCTGGTGTAGGGCTGGAACCGGTCGTTGGGTTCGCGCGGCAGGATGCGCACGCCCTCCTGGTCGGCCAGCGTCTTGATGAGCGACACCCGGGTTATCGCGTCCGAATACACCAGCGCCGCGCGCGTGAGGTTCACGAGCGAGGCGATCTGGTGCGCGGTCTGGATGGCGCGCGGCTCATATTCGAGCGAGCGGAAGGTCTGCAGCCAGGCGACCGTGCAGCCGATGAGCAGCAGCGCCAGCAGAAAGAAGGTGCGCCAGAAAAGGCTGAACCCCAGCTTGAGGCCGGGGCGGCGGTCACGTTGCGCGCTCGCTTCGAGCGGGCTCGGCATCGTGACCTGCACGCCGTCCTCCTGGGCCGCGCCGGGTCTGGTGGGTTGGCCGACGGCCACCTGTCAACGGCGCGTCAGGCCGTGCCGTCCGGCACGAACACGTAGCCGACGCCCCAGACGGTCTGGATGTAGCGCGGCGCCGCGGCGTCGGACTCGACCAGCTTGCGCAGGCGCGAGATCTGCACGTCCAGGCTGCGGTCGAAGGGCTCGAACTCGCGCCCGCGCGCCAGCTGGGCCAGCTTTTCGCGCGACAGCGGTTGACGCGGATGGCGCACGAGCGCCTTCAGCATCGCGAACTCGCCGGTGGTCAGCGAGAGTTCTTCGCCATCCTTCTTCAGGGTGCGCGAGCCGAGGTCGAAGGCGAACGGGCCGAAAGTGACGGTCTCGTTCTCGGTAGAAGGGGCGCCCGGCGCCTCCAGCGGCGGACGGCGGCGCAGCACGGCGTGCACACGGGCCAGCAGTTCGCGCGGGTTGAAAGGCTTGCCGAGATAGTCGTCGGCGCCGACTTCGAGGCCGACGATGCGGTCCACGTCCTCGCCCTTGGCGGTGAGCATGATGATCGGGGTGCGGTCGTTGGCGGCCCGCAGGCGGCGGCAGACCGAGAGGCCGTCTTCGCCGGGCATCATCAGGTCGAGCACGATCAGGTCGACCGTGTCGCGCAACAGGATGCGGTTGAGCGCCTTGCCGTCCTCGGCCACGATCACTTCGAAACCTTCTTGCGTCAGGTAGCGGCGCAGGAGGTCGCGGATGCGGGCGTCGTCGTCGACGATCACGATCTTGTCGGTGCGAGCGGGAACTTGAGTCATTTCTACAACGATGAATTTGTAACAGGGCCGATTCTGAAGGCGTTGAGGCTCCGTTGAGCCGGATTTACTTATGGTTTGACACTAAGTTACAAAACTTGCGGACGCTCGCGGTCTGGTCATCCGACGTTAGCGGGGAGGTGGCAAAGTCCTATTTCCTGATGACTTGTGCTCAATGAGACGTCCATTTTTCGCCCTGCCGTTCATCCTCGTTTTCGCCTGCGGTTCGTCGCTGGCGATGTCCGGCGATTTCTTCAGGGTGGGCGAAGTGCGCCGCAGCGAAGTCCGGGACGCGGTGGCGGCCCATCGTGCCGCGCAGCGCGAGGAGGTCCGCCGCGAACAGGCGGCCGCGGGCAGGCGCCTGACCGCCGCCGAACTGTTCGAGCTGCGGCAGCAGGTTCGCGGCCAATGGACCCCGCCCGCGACGGGTGCTTTGCTCAATTCGGCAGAATCGCAGCCGGCCGAGCGGATCGTGCCGGTGCCGCCGCCCGCGGCCCGCCCGTCCTTGACCGCACCGCGCAGCCAGCGCCGCTGATGCGCGAGCCTGCGGGCGCAGGCTTGTCTTTTCATACCAACTCAGGGGAGTACTTCGTCTTGAAGAAAACAATCAAATTGCTCGCGGCGTGCGCCGCCCTGGCCGCCGCCGGCACCGCACTGGCCCAGAACGCTGCGCCGGTACCGCAGAACGTGCTGCAGCTGGCGGCTTCCGGCACGGTCGAAGTGCAGCAGGACATGCTGAGCATGACGCTCGTGACCACCCGCGACGCCCCTGACGCGGCCGCCGTGCAGACGCAGCTGAAGGCGGCGCTCGACGCGGCCCTGGCCGAAGCGAAGAAGAACGCCCAGGCGGGCCAGCTCGACGTGCGCACCGGCAACTTCAGCCTGTCGCCGCGCTATTCCAAGGACGGCAAGATCAACGGTTGGCAGGGCTCGACCGAGCTGGTGCTCGAGGGACGCGACTTCCCGCGCATCACCCAGACGGCCGGCCGCATCACGACGCTCAGCGTGGGCAACGTGGGCTTCGGCTTGAGCCGCGAGCAGCGCGCCAAGACCGAAACCGAGGCGCAGAACATCGCCATCGAGAACTTCAAGCAGAAGGCCGGCGAGCTGGCCAAGGGCTTCGGCTTCAGCGGCTACACGCTGCGCGAGGTATCGGTGAACGCGAACGACGGTGGCCCGATCCGCCCGCGCATGATGGCGGTGCAGGCCAAGTCGTTCTCGTCCGACTCGACGGTCCCGGTCGAAGCCGGCAAGACCAGCGTCGTGGTGAGCGTGTCGGGCTCGGTGCAGCTCAAGTAAGGGGCGCGCGTACCGGCAGGCTACCCTTTATTGGGCAGTCCAGCCGCCGTCCATGGCCCAGGCGACGCCTCGGACCTGATCGGCCGCCGGCGAGCACAGGAAGACGGCCAGGCCGCCCAACTGCTCGACGGTGGTGAACTGCAGCGATGGCTGCTTTTCGCCCAGCAGCTCGTTCTGCGCCTGCGCCGCCGTGATGCCTTCGCGCGCCGCGCGGTCGTCGATCTGCTTTTGCACCAGCTGGGTCAGCACCCAGCCGGGGCAGATTGCATTGGCAGTGACGCCGGTGGTCGCGGTTTCGAGCGCGACCGACTTGGTCAGGCCGACGATGCCGTGCTTGGCGGCGACATAGGCCGATTTCTGCGCGGATGCCACGAGGCCATGGGCCGACGCGATATTGATGACGCGGCCCCAGTTGGCTTCGCGCATCGCGGGAATCGCCAGCCGCGTCGTATGGAATGCGCTGGTGAGATTGATGGCGATGATCGCATCCCAGCGTTCGGTGGGAAAGTCTTCGACCTTGGCCACATGCTGGATGCCGGCGTTGTTCACGAGGATGTCGACGCGGCCGAACTTCGACGCGGCGAACTTCATCATGTCTTCGATCTGGTCGGGTTTGCTCATGTCGGCGCCGTGGTACTCGGCGCGCACGCCGAGCGCCTCGATCTGGGCCTTGGGGGCTTCGGCATCGCCGAAGCCGTTGAGCACGATGTGTGCGCCCTGCTGGGCGAGAGCCTTGGCGATGGCGAGGCCAATGCCACTGGTGGACCCCGTGACAAGCGCGGTTTTGCCTTTGAGCATGAAGATCAATCTCCGGATGAATTAGGATGCGACGAGACAATTATCCGCACCAGGACGACTTCGTTTTCATGACAGAACCGACGCTTCATTACGTGGCGTGCGATGACGCCCAAGGCGGCCATCGCATGGCCTATTGGCAATGGGGCGACGCGCGCAGTGCGCATGTCGTGATCTGCGTGCACGGGCTGACCCGGCAGGGCCGCGATTTCGACCTGTTGGCTCAGGCCATCGTGGCGCGCGCTGCCGGCGATGTGCGCGTGGTCTGCCCCGACGTGGTGGGCCGTGGGCGCAGCGACTGGCTGCGCGACCCCGCTTTCTATCAGGTGCCGGTGTATGCGGCCGACATGGTCGCGTTGATCGCGCAGCTCCATCGCGAGCAGGCCATCGGCACGCTCGACTACCTCGGCACCAGCATGGGCGGGCTGATCGGCTTCGTGCTCGCGGGCCACAAGGAACTGCCGCTGGCGCGGCCCATCCGCCGCTTCATCGCGAACGATGTCGGTCCGACGATCGAGCCGGCCGCAGTGCAGCGCATCGGCGCCTACGTAGGGAAAAACGGTTCCTACGCGAGCGTGCAGGCGGCGGCCGATGCCATGTGGACGTTGTCGACCAGCTTCGGGCCGCACACGCCCGCGCAGTGGCTGGCGCTGTCGCAGCACATGGTGGTGCCCGCGTCGCAGCGCACTGCCGATGGTTCGGCCAAGGCCGAGGCTGGCGGCGACGAGGGGGCCTGGCTGCTTCACTACGACCCCGCCATCGGCGTGGCGCTGCGCGCCATCACGCCCGAGGCCGCGGCGCAGGGCGGCGCGATCATGTGGAGCCTGTACGACGCCATCGAGGCGCGCACGCTCGTCACGCGGGGCGCCGAATCGGATCTGTTGTCGCGCGAAACCGCACTGGCCATGACACAGCGCGGCCCGCACGCCACGCTGGTCGAGTTCGAAGGCGTGGGCCACGCGCCGACCTTTGTCGATCCCCTGCAGATCGCCGCTGTCACCAACTTCCTGTTCGATTGATTGATTGAAGCGTGAAGCGCGATTCCTCGAGTCTCCAGACGGCACCCATGTCCGACGCGGCCATGGTCGACTATCCGTTGTCCGCGGCAACGGCCGACCGTACGCCGGTGATGGAAAACATGCTGGCGCGCGCGCGTGCGTTCGCCGAACCGCTGATCGCCGACGAGAAGCTCGACACGGGCGAGAACTCGCTCGCGCATGCCGACGCGGTTGCCGCCATCGTCGCGAAGATGGGTGGCTCCGAGGCCATGCAGGCGGCGAGCTATCTGGTTTATTCGTGTCAGCACCTGAATCGCCCGCAGGAGGTGATCGCCAAGGTGTTCGGCGACAACTTTGCAGCGCTCGCCGTCGAGACGACCAAGCTGGTGCGTGTGCAGGAGCAGGCCCGCTCCGCGTCGCAGGGGCATCACGTCGAAGGCGCGGGCGCGCAGACCGAGAACGTGCGCAAGATGCTGCTTGCGTTCTCGCGCGACCTTCGCGTGGTGATGCTGCGGCTGGCTTCGCGCCTGCAGACGCTGCGGCATGCGGCCGCAAGCAAGCAGCCTGCGCCCGAGAGCGTGGCTCGCGAGTCGTTGCAGGTGTTCGCGCCACTGGCCAACCGGCTGGGTATCTGGCAGGTGAAGTGGGAGATCGAGGACCTCTCGTTCCGCTTCCTCGAGCCCGAAACCTACAAGCTGATCGCGCGCCTGCTCGACGAAAAGCGCATCGAGCGCGAGGGGCACATCGAGCAACTGCGCTCGCAGCTCGAGCACGAACTGCAGGCCGAAGGCGTCAAGGCCACTGTGCAGGGGCGCCCCAAGAACATCTACAGCATCGTCAAGAAGATGCGCGGCAAGTCGCTCGACTTCGAGCAGGTCTTCGACATCCTCGCACTGCGCGTGGTGGTGCCCGACGTCAAGGATTGCTACGCGGCGCTGGCGTGGGTGCATTCGCACTTCCAGCCGATCGACGAGGAGTTCGACGACTACATCGCGCGGCCCAAGCCCAACGGCTATCAGTCGCTGCACACGGTGGTGCGCGAGCTGGTGGATGGCAAGGCGGGCAAGCCGATCGAGATCCAGATCCGCACCGAAGAAATGCATGACCACGCCGAGCATGGCGTGGCGGCGCACTGGGCCTACAAGGAAGCGGGCCACAAGGGCTACGCGGGCGTATGGGCGAGTGGCGAGTACGACGCGAAGATCGCGGTGCTGCGGCAACTGCTGGCATGGGAGCGCGATCTGTCGGGCGGCCTGCAGGGTCAGGGTCTGTTCGACGACCGCATCTATGTGCTGACGCCCGATGCCGCCATCGTCGAGTTGCCGCAGGGCGCGACGCCGGTCGACTTTGCCTACACCGTGCACACCACGCTGGGCCATCGCTGCCGCGGAGCGCGCGTCGATGGTGCGATGGTGCCGTTGAACACGCCGCTGTCGAACGGGCAGACGGTCGAGATCATCGCGGCCAAGGAGGGCGGTCCGTCGCGCGACTGGCTCAATGCTGAACTGGGCTATCTGGCCAGCCATCGTGCGCGCGCGAAGGTGCGCGCATGGTTCAACGCACAGATCACGCACGAGACCGTGGCGCGCGGACGCGAAGCGGTCGAGAAGCTGCTGCAGCGCGAAGGCAAGACAGCAGTGCGGCTCGAAGACCTGGCGTCGCAGCTCGGCTTCAAGTCGGCGGACCACCTGTTCGAAGTGGTGGGCAAGGACGAGTTCTCGCTGCGCAACATCGAGACGCTGCTGCGTCCGCCCGAGCCCGCACCGGGGCCGGATGACGGCGTGCTTATCAAGAAAGCGCGCGGCAGCGAAAAATCGGGCAAGGGCGGCGTGCTGGTGGTGGGCGTGTCTTCGCTGATGACGCAGCTCGCCAAGTGCTGCAAGCCCGCGCCGCCCGATGCCATTCGCGGCTTCGTCACGCGGGGCCATGGCGTCAGCGTGCACCGCGGCGATTGCAGCAACTTCCGCACGATGGCAGCGAAGGATGGCGAGCGCGTTATCGATGTGGAGTGGGGCGTTGCGAAGAAGGGTGCCGATGCGCCTGTGTATGCGGTGGACGTGGCCGTCGAGGCGGCCGACCGCCAAGGGTTGCTGCGCGATATCTCCGACGTGTTTGCGCGCGAGAAGATGAACGTGATCGGCGTGCAGACGCAGTCGATCAAGGGCACGGCGTGGATGACGTTCACTGTGGAAATCGCAGATGCCGCGCGGCTCACGCAGGTCCTTGGGCTGGTCACTGCAGTTATTGGTGTGCGATCTGCACGTCGCCGCTGAAAAGCGCGTTTTCTCCTGCTACAATAGCTGCTTCTCGGACACATCCTTAGGCGCGTAGCTCAGCTGGTTAGAGCACCACCTTGACATGGTGGGGGTCGTTGGTTCGAGTCCAATCGCGCCTACCAATTTCTGTTTCAACCCCGGCCAACCACCGGACCCGTTGAACAGAGCATGCACCGGGTTCCCCGGTGCACATATCGTCCCATTTGCGGTGATGCGGAAAAAGCCCTCGACCATGTTGTTGTGCTACCTTGGCCTCTCTGCATCCTCATTCCATTTTTCTTGACAAGCGATCCGATGAATACGCGATCAACGCTGGTTGATCGGGCTCATGCCGACAAGCGCCTTGCGGCGCTGTTGAAGCAGGCTCCCGTCGAGTTTGCGCGTGCTGTCTACGGCATCAACGACCACGCGGGTGGACGTACCGACACGATGGCGGCGCGCGAAGTGGCGCGTGCCCAACGCCAGGGCATGCCCTTGACCGAAGAGCGCGCCGAACAGCGCGCTCGTGCCTACCTGCCGACCGTGGGGCAGGAGCACTGTCCGCGCTGCTGGGTGGTCTACGGCCAAAAAACACCGCTGCGTTTTCGAGAGGCCGACGAAGAGCGGCCCGAGTCGGCCGCCTGCCATGCGTGCGGCGCGGAGTACGCGACATCGTCGGATTGAGGAAGGCGGCGAGCCCGGTCAGGGTAAACCTTGTCGCGGCGCAGCAAAACCGCTCCCTAGAATCATCCGATGACATGGGCGTCCATGTGAAGGAGTCCGCAGTGCAGAGCAAGAAGTCCGGGGTCAAGCCGGTACAGCGTGTGATCAAGAAGTACCCCAACCGAAGGCTCTACGACACCGAGACATCCACGTACATCACGCTGACCGAGGTGAAGCAGTTGGTCATCCAGAACGCCCAGTTCGTGGTGCGCGATGCCAAGACGGGCGACGACCTCACTCGCAGCATCCTGCTGCAGATCATTCTCGAAGAAGAAGCGGGCGGCGCGCCGATGTTCACCGAGCAGGTCCTGGCCAACATCATCCGGTTCTATGGACAGGCTATGCAGGGCTACATGGGGCCGTATCTCGAGAAGAACATCCAGGCCATGACCGAGGTGCAGGCACAGTTGGCCGAGAAGGCCGAGGGGCTGACGCCGGAAATGTGGTCGCGCTTCATGACCATGCAGTCTCCGATGCTGCAGGGGCTGATGGGCAATTACGTCGAGCAATCGAAGAACGTTTTCCTGCAGATGCAGGAGCAGATGCAAAAAAACACCGAACAGGTACTGGGGGCCTTTGGCATCAAGCGCCCTTGAATGCCCAGCCGTCACCGATAGCTGGGACAATAGAGGCATATGAGCGAAGTTGCCTCCCCCGAACGTACGGCCACGCCGGCCGCCCCTAAGGTCGGATTCGTGAGCCTGGGCTGTCCCAAGGCCCTTACCGATTCCGAATTGATCCTGACCCAGCTGAGTGCCGAGGGTTATCAAACCGCCAAGACTTTCGAAGGCGCCGATCTAGTGATCGTCAACACCTGCGGCTTCATCGACGATGCCGTGAAGGAGAGCCTCGACACCATCGGTGAGGCTTTGGCCGAGAACGGCCGTGTGATCGTTACTGGCTGCCTGGGCGCCAAGACTGGCGACCAGGGGGGCAACCTGGTGCGCCAGATGCACCCGAGCGTGCTGGCCGTGACCGGTCCGCATGCCACGCAGGAGGTGATGGACGCGGTGCATGCGAACCTGCCGAAGCCGCACGATCCGTTTATCGACCTGGTGCCGAACACCTTCGGCGTTGCCGGCCTCAAGCTGACGCCGCGCCACTACGCCTATCTGAAAATCAGCGAAGGCTGCAACCACCGCTGCACCTTCTGCATCATTCCCTCGATGCGCGGCGACCTCGTGTCGCGGCCGGTCGGAGATGTTCTGAGCGAGGCGAAGGCCCTGTTCGAAGGCGGCGTGAAAGAACTGCTGGTGATCAGCCAGGACACTTCGGCCTATGGCGTCGACGTGAAGTACCGCACCGGGTTCTGGGATGGCAAGCCGGTCAAGACCCGCATGCTCGAACTGGTGCGCACGCTGGGTGAAATCGCCGAGCCCTACGGCGCATGGGTCCGTTTGCACTACGTGTACCCGTATCCGAGCGTCGACGAAGTCATTCCGCTCATGGCCAGCGGCCAGGTGCTGCCGTACCTCGACGTGCCGTTGCAGCACAGCCATCCCGATGTGCTGAAGCGCATGAAGCGCCCGGCCAGTGGCGAGAAGAATCTGGAGCGGCTGGCGCGCTGGCGCGAGGTGTGCCCGGAGCTTGTGATCCGCAGCACCTTCATCGCCGGCTTTCCTGGCGAGACGGAGCGGGAGTTCGAGCATCTGCTCGACTTCATCCGGGAAGCCGAGATCGATCGTGCTGGTTGCTTTGCCTACAGCCCGGTCGAGGGCGCGACCGCCAATGACATTCCCGGCATGCTGCCCGAGCCGGAGCGTGAAGCGCGTCGCGCCCGCTTCATGGAGGTGGCGGAGATCGTATCGATCGCCAAGCTGCAGAAGCGTGTTGGCTCGACGATGCAGGTGCTGGTTGATTCGGCGCCGGGCATGGGCCGCAAGGGTGGAGTGGGGCGCACGTACGCCGATGCGCCGGAGATCGACGGCACGGTTCGCCTGCTGCCGCCCGAGAAGATCAGCAAGACGCTGAAGGTGGGCGAGTTCACTCGCGCCCGCATCGTGGGCGCCGAGGGCCATGACTTGATCGCGCTGCCCGTTTGATGCTTCAGATTCAAGCGGACAAGAAAAAAGCCACCGGAGGCCGGTGGCTTGAATCGAATGACCTGGTAAGGGTCTTGTTGAATCTGGTGCCCAGAAGAGGACTCGAACCTCCACGATGTTACTCGCTAGTACCTGAAACTAGTGCGTCTACCAATTCCGCCATCTGGGCCCACAGAACTGCCGAAGCAGTTATGTTTTGAATTTCAGGAAAGAAGGAGATCATATCAAAAATAATGTCACTTCCAGCGGCTTGCTGGATGAATTCGAAGGAACCGTTCAAGGGCATCGTGACGGGCATGGCTTCGTTCAGCGCGATGACGGCGAGGCAGACATCTACCTGCCCCCGAACGAGATGCGCGCGGTGCTGCACAAGGACCGCGTCAAGGCGCGCGTTGTGCGCCAGGACCGCCGCGGCCGTCCCGAGGGGCGCGTGGTGGAGATCGTCGAGCGTCCCGAGCAGCCCATCATCGGCCGCCTGCTGCACGAAGGCGGCATCTGGCTTGTTGCGCCGGAAGACAAGCGCTACGGACAGGACGTCCTGATTCCCAAGGGCGCCACCGGTCCCGCAAAGGTGGGGCAGGTGGTGGTCGTGCAACTCACCGAGCCGCCGGCGTTGTTCGGCCAGCCGGTGGGCCGCGTGAAGGAAGTGCTGGGCGAGATCGACGACCCCGGCATGGAGATCGAGATCGCCGTGCGCAAGTACGGCGTGCCGCATGAATTTTCCGCAGAGTGCCTGGCCGAGGCCAAGGCGCTGCCAGAGAAGGTTCGTCCCGCCGACAAGAAGGGGCGCGTGGACCTCACCGACATTCCGCTCGTCACCATCGACGGTGAAGACGCGCGCGACTTCGACGACGCCGTGTACTGCGAGCCTGCGAAGGTGGGCCGTGGCAAGGGCTGGCGCTTGCTGGTTGCGATCGCCGACGTCAGCGCCTACGTGCAGACGGGTTCGGGCATCGACATCGACGCCTACGACCGCGCCACCAGCGTCTACTTCCCGCGCCGCGTCATTCCGATGCTGCCCGAGAAGTTGTCGAACGGCCTGTGCTCGCTGAACCCCGAGGTCGAGCGCCTGTGCATGGTGTGCGACATGCTCGTGGCCGCAGACGGCGAGATCTACGCCTACCAGTTCTATCCGGCCGTGATGTTCAGCCATGCGCGCTTCACGTACACCGAAGTGGCGGCCATCCTTGGCAACACACGCGGCCCCGAAGCCGCCAAGCGCAAGGACCGCGTCAAGGATCTGCTGAACCTCGCCGATGTCTACAAGGCGCTGCTCAAGCAACGCGGCAAGCGCGGCGCGGTCGACTTCGAAACCACCGAGACGCAGATCATCTGCGACGACGCCGGGCGCATCGAAAAGATCGTTCCGCGCACGCGCAACGAAGCGCACCGCCTGATCGAGGAAGCGATGCTCGCGGCCAACGTCTGCAGCGCCGACTTCATCGCCGAAGGCAAGCACCCGGGCCTGTACCGCGTGCACGAAGGCCCGACGCCCGAGAAGAAGGAAATCCTGCGTGGCTACCTGAAGGCGATGGGCGTGGGCCTGAGCATCACCGACGACCCCAGGCCGGGCGAGTTCCAAGCGATTGCCGAGGCCACGAAAGAGCGCCCCGATGCGCAGCAGATCCACACCATGCTGCTGCGCTCGATGCAGCAGGCGATCTATACGCCGATCAACAGCGGCCACTTCGGCCTGGCCTACGAGGCCTACACGCATTTCACGAGCCCGATCCGGCGCTATCCGGATTTGCTGGTGCATCGTGTGATCAAGGCGATCCTCGGCAAGACGCGCTACCAGCTGCCGATGCTGCCCACGCCCGGCGAAGCGCACGCCAAACTGGCCAAGCGGCTTGCGTCGCGCGTGAAGGCGCCGACCAACAAGCCGCAGAAGGCCACTGTGGCGCCAAGCAAGGAAGTGCTCGCATGGGAGGCCGCGGGCCTGCATTGCAGCGCCAACGAGCGCCGAGCCGACGAAGCCAGCCGTGACGTCGAGGCGTGGCTCAAGTGCAAGTACATGCGCGAGCACCTCGGCGAGGAATACGGCGGTGTGGTCACGGCCGCCACGACTTTCGGCATCTTCGTCACGCTCGATGCGATGTACGTCGAGGGCCTGGTGCACATCACCGAGCTTGGCGGCGAGTACTTCAAGTTCGACGAGATGCGCCAGGAATTGCGCGGCGAGCGCACCGGCATCCGCTACGCCATCGGCACGCGGGTGCGGGTGCAGGTGAGCCGCGTCGACCTCGACGGCCGCAAGATCGACTTCCGCCTCGTGCGCGAAGGCGAAGAGCTGGCGACCCGTGCCATGAAGGACAAGGGCGTGGCATCGGGCGTGCCGGTCAAGGCCTCGGCCAAGCGCAGCACGCGCCAGAAGGCTGAAGCCGGCAACGCCGAGCCGCGCGCGGAGCGCGGTTCCTCGCCTGCGGCAGGACCGCAGTCGGCAATGCAGGCCTTCAAGTCGGCGGTCAAGAAGGCCGCCAACAAGATGAAGGGGCGCAAGCCGCGCCGATGAAGCCCAGGCCGCACGAACCATCGACCAACCCAAGAAGAGAAAGAGACACACAGCATGAGCGCTGAAGACAACAAGGGCCGCATCGCCATCGTCACGGGGGCGGGCTCCGGCATCGGCCGCGCAGCCGCACTGGCGCTGTTGGGCGACGGCTGGAGCGTGGCGCTGGCGGGGCGCCGCCTGGAGCCGCTGGAACAGGTGGCGCAAGAATCGGGTGCCGGCGCGCGCGCCTTCGCGGTGCCGACCGACGTGGCCAATGCGGACTCGGTGCAAGCCCTGTTCGCGGCCACGGTCGAGCGCTTCGGCCGTGTCGACCTGCTGTTCAACAACGCCGGCGTGGGCAACCCGCCGGGCCCGTTCGAGGACTGGACGCCCGCGCAGTGGCAGGGTGTTGTCGACATCAACCTGACGGGCATGTTCTTCTGCATCCAGCAGGCGTTCCGCACGATGAAGGCGCAAACGCCGCAGGGGGGCCGCATCATCAACAACGGCTCCATCTCGGCCACCGCGCCGCGGCCGAACTCGGCTGCCTATACGGCGACCAAGCATGCGGTCGAAGGGCTGACGAAAACTGCGTCGCTCGATGGCCGCAAGTACGACATCGCGGTGGGGCAGGTCGACGTCGGCAATGCCATGACCGAACTGGCCGCACGCATGGCCAAGGGCGTGCCGCAAGCCAACGGCGAACTTGCGATCGAGCCGCTGATCGACGTCAAGATCGTGGGCCAGTCGGTGCTCTACATGGCAAACCTGCCGCTGGAAGCCAACGTGCTGTTCCACACCATCATGGCGACGAAGATGCCCTTCGTCGGGCGCGGCTAAGCGCCGTCAGGCGGACGCACGGCGGGCCAGCGTGCCGGCCGTGAGCGGGGCGGCATCGGCCGGCCAGGTATCGGCGATGTGGCCGTGCTGCCAGACGGCTTCGTGCGCCGCCTCGAAGGCTGGCTGGCGCATGGCCAGTGCCGCGCCGATCATGCCGGCCAGCACGTCGCCGGTGCCGGCCGTCGCGAGGCGCGCATTGCCGGTCAGGTTGATGATGGGTGGTGCGCCGCGGGCGTCGGCAACCACAGTGCCTGAACCCTTGAGCACTGTCACGACACCGAAGCGCGCGGCGAGTTGGTGGGCTGCGGCCAGCCTGTCGGCCTGGACCTCGCCGACCGGGCAGCCCAGCAGGCGCGCCGCTTCCAGCGGATGCGGCGTGATCACGGTGGGTGCTCCGCCTTTTCCTCGCAATACCAATTGGGCTTGCAGCGCGCCATCGGCTGCGATGGCATTGAGCGCGTCGGCATCGAGTACCAGTGCGGCCGCCGTCGAGAGCGCGCGCGGCAGCAGTTCGGCCACGGCCTTTGCGCCGCCGCATCCGCACACTGCTGTCATGCCTGACAGGTCGAGCGTTCGGGCGTCGCGCAGCATCAGTTCGGGTTGCGCGATGTCGACGGGGGCCGCGCTCGGATCGAGCAGCCCGACGAATACGCGCCCCGCACCGCTGTGCAAAGCCGCCGACCCGGCCAGCAGCGCGGCTCCTGCCATGCCGAGCGCGCCGCCGATCACCGCGACATCGCCAAAACTGCCCTTGTGCGACGCATGTGCGCGCCGCCGAGCTTCGGGCGCCCCGGCGATCCGGGCCGCGGGTTGATCCTTGAATGCGCCGCAACCCAGATCGTCGAACCACACGGCGCCTGCCGCATCGCGGCCCTGGGCGGTGAACAGGCCGGGCTTCAGCGTGAGGAAGGTGACGCAGCTGCGCGTCGATGTCTGGGCAGGTTCGATGCCGTGGGTTAGCGTGCCCGTGTCGGCATTCAGGCCCGATGGCACGTCGACGCTGAGCACCGGCCGGGCACTTGCATGCATATTCGCCAGCCATTCGGCCATCGTGCCTTCGGGTGGCCGAGTCGATCCAATGCCGAGCAGCGCGTCGATGGCCAGTTCATAGGCCGAAGGCGGTGTCGATGCGAATGTCACGCCTGCGTCGCGGGCGCGCTGCAGCGATGCCTTGGCGTCCGGCGGCAAGCGGCTTTCATCCCCCAGGAAGGTGACGACCGGAAAGAAGCCCCTGTGCCGCAACTGCGCAGCGGCCTCGAAGCCATCGCCGCCGTTGTTGCCTGGCCCGCAGGCCACCCAGATCGTCCGTGCATGCGGCGCGATCGCCATTGCCAGCCGTGCGACTGCGAGGCCGGCACGCTGCATCAGCGCGTGCGCGGGCAGGGCGGCCGCCGCAGCCTGTTCGATGCGGCGCGTGGCGGCGATGTCGAACAGCTCGGCGACGGTGGCGGACGTGATGCGTTGCATCGGCGCATTGTGCCGTCGCGTCGTCTCCTTATCATCCGGGGATGAATCTCAAGAGCGTCGGCTGGGTGCTCGTCCTGCTTTGCGCGGCGCTCGTCTTCTTCGTGGCTGCGACGATGTCGTGGATTGCAGGGCTGGGATGGGTCCTGGGCCTGCTGTGCTGCGTGTGGGGCGCCTTTCTGCTGGCCGATTTGAAGCGATGGGTGGCTTTGCGGGACCTGGCATGGGCCGCCAATGTCGGCTTCGGCATCAGCGTGGTCCGCTGGTTTGACGTGCCGTCCGAAACCGTTTCCGGTCTGGCGCGCCTCGCGCTGCTGAGTGCTGATGCGCTGTGCCTGGGTTTCTTTGTGCTGGTCGGCCCCGGTTTGCTGGGATGGACTGCGCAGAAACTCCGGCCGCCGCCGGAGCCCGGGTTGCCCGTCGAGCAGCCGGCCAGCGCCGAGCGCCTGCGCCGGTGGGGTCCTAAAGACTGAGCCGTTCGACCCCAAGGCCTTCGAGGTCGATGCCAGGGTCTTGTCCGGCGATCAGGTCGCCCAGCACGCGCGCGCTGCCGCATGACAGCGCCCAGCCGCTCGAGCCGTGGCCGAGATTGAGCCACACGCCGGGGATGCCGCTTGCGCCCAGCACGGGCGGGCCGTCGGGCAGCATCGGCCGCGCGCCTTTCCATTGCTGTACGCCGGACTGCAGCGTGGCTGCGCCCGGGAACCAGTCGTGCAGCACCTTGTAGAGCGTCTGCACGGCAGCCGGATTCATCGTGTCGAGCGAGCCGCCGATCTCGGCTCCGCCAGCCACGCGCACGCGCTGGCCCAGACGGGAGATGGCAACCTTGTAGCGCTCGTCCATCACCGCGCTGCGCGGTGCATTGAGCGGTTCGCGGATCGGCGCACTGATCGAATGGCCGTAGACCGGCGCCATCGGGATGCGCAGCCCCAGCGGCCGCAGCAGCGACGCCGACGCCAGGCCGGCGCACATCACGACCGCGTCGTAGCGCACCGGGTCCGAGCCGCTCGCCAAAGACAGCGAAGTGGGCGCCGCGCGGCTCAGGGGGGCAATGTCGCAGTTGAAGTGAAACTGGGCGCCGAGCGACTCGGCCTCCCACTTGAGGAGCAGTGCGAACTGCCGGCAGTTGGCCACTTCATCGTCGGGCAGGTGGATGGCGCCCGCCAGCGGGGCCTCGGGGTTGAGGGCCGGCTCGATCAGCCGGGCCTCGTCTGCATCGATTTCCTTGAAAACGCTGCCGGCCGCGCGCAGTACGTCGAGCCCGGGCTGCACCAGCTTCTTTTCGCGCTTGGAACGCAGCAGCACCAGGTAGCCGTCGCTGCGTTCGTAGCTGAGCTCGCGCGCCTCGGTCACTTCGTGCAGGCGGTTGCGGCTGTAGAAGGCCAGGCGCTGCATGCGTGCGCGATTGGCGAGGTAGGTTTCGAGCTTGCAGGCCTTTTGCCAGCGCGACAGCCAGCCTATGTCGCGCGAAGCCAGCGGCCATCGCAGCTTGACGGCGCCGTGCGAGGACAGCAGCGAACGCAGCACCTTGCCGCGCATGCCGGGGGCGGCCCATGGCGTGACGTACCCGGGAGCGACCACGCCGGCGTTGGCGAAGCTGGCTTCTTCTGCGGCGGCGCCCCTGCGCTCGAACACGGTCACTTCATGGCCGTCGGAAACCAGTTCCCAGGCGGTGGTGACGCCGACGATGCCGGCGCCCACGATCGCGATTTTCATTGAATTTTCTGGATAAGAGAGATGGTTGGCGCCTGTGAGTTGGGCAGCGTCGGTTGTTATTTTTGCAGCGAGCGCTCGGCCTGGAGCGCAACTGCGAGCACGGCGTCGTCGTGCAGCGCGGCGTGCCACAGCATCAGGCCGACCGGCAGTTCGCCGTCGACGTGGCAGGGCAGCGAGATGGCGCAGCCGTCGAGCATGTTGACGATCGATGGATTGCGCAGCAGCAGTGTATTGACGCGGAAGAATTCGTCGTCGCGCTCGGCGCCCGGCGCCACGCTGGAGAGGGACGGCGCGGTGATCGGCACGGTCGGCGACAGGACGGCGTCGAACGGGGCGAGTGCGGTTTCGACGCGGGCGATCCAGTCGCGGCGGGCATGCATCAGGTCGATGTATTCGTGCGCCTTCATCGTGGCACCGCGCAGGATGCGCTGGACCACGCGCGGATCGTAGCCTGCGCCGCTGCGCTCCAGCAGCAGGCGGTGCCAGGCGTAAGACTCGGCTGCCGAGAAGCCGCCAGTGGCGTTGATGGTGGTCAACTCGGCCAGTTCGGGTAGTTCGATCTCGATGATGCGGGCGCCGGCGGCCCGCAACGCCTTCAGCGAGCGCTCGACAGCGGCGGCCACGGCGGGTTCGATACTGTCGAAGAACACGTTCTTCACTACCGCCAGCCTGTAGGCGGCCAGCGGGGCGTTGCCGGCGGTCACGCGCCGCGCGGCGAGGATTTCGTGCACCGTGATGGCGTCGCGCACCGACCGCGTCATGGCGCAAACCGTGTCCAGGGTGGTCGAGAGCGGCAGTGCGCCTTCCGCAGGTGTCAGCCGGGCCGTGTTCTTGAAGCCGACGATGCCGTTCAGCGCCGCCGGGATGCGGATCGAGCCGCCGGTGTCGGAGCCCAGCCCGATGAACGCAGCGCCGCTGGCCACCGACACTGCCGCGCCGGACGACGAGCCGCCCGGGATGCGGGGCGTGGCGGCGTCGCACGCGTTGGCCGGCGTGCCGTGGTGCGGATTGACGCCGACGCCCGAGAAGGCGAACTCCGTCATGTTGGTGCGGCCGGTCAGCACGCCGCCCGCGGCGCGCAGCCGCGCCACGGCAAGGGCGTCGGCCTTGGCAGCGGGCGCATGGGCCAGCACTGCGGAGCCGGCGGGCGTTGGCTGGCCTTCGACATCGAACAGGTCCTTCGCAGTGAAGGCCAGTCCGGAAAGGCGGCTATCGGGGGTCGACGCGGCGGCAGTCTGGCGGGCCTCGTCGAACATGGTGCGGGTGAAGACGTGCGCGCAGGCCGGGGACAGGGCGATGCCGATGGCGCGCTCCATTTCGGTGCGGGCGTCGGAGCCACCTGCCAGAAGGGTGAAGCGAGTGGCGTGAAGGTCGTTCATGGAGGCTGCGGATGCCGTGAGGCGGCTCGGTTTCGAGGGAGAAGGGGCGGCGGCCGTGCTATACTCTTTGGGTTTCGCTGGCAAAGCGACGGCTTTCGTTGCATCCAGCCAGACACATCCGCAAACCGGCCCAATCAAGGTGTTGTGACTCCGTTCAAAAGAGCACAAAACGGGCTGGATTTTAGACCCAACCTTTGGAGTAATTTCAATGTCTACCACCATGCGCGAAATGCTGGAAGCAGGTGTCCATTTCGGTCACCAAACCCGCTTCTGGAACCCCAAGATGGCCCCGTTCATCTTCGGCCATCGCAACAAGATCCACATCATCAACCTGGAAAAGTCGCTCCCGATGTTCCAGGACGCGATGAAGTACGCCAAGCAGCTCACCGCCAACCGCGGCACGATCCTGATGGTCGGCACGAAGCGCCAGGCCCGTGAAATCGTGGCTGCCGAGGCTCGCCGCGCCGGCGTGCCTTTCGTCGACACCCGCTGGCTCGGCGGCATGCTGACCAACTTCAAGACGGTCAAGACCTCGATCAAGCGCCTGAAGGACATGAAGGCCCAGCAGGAAGCCGGTCTCGACTCGCTGAGCAAGAAGGAGCAACTGACCTTCTCGCGCGAAATCGAGAAGCTCGAAAAGGACATCGGCGGCATCCAGGACATGACCGCGCTGCCCGACGCCATCTTCGTGATCGACGTGGGCTTCCACAAGATCGCCGTGGCCGAAGCCAAGAAGCTCGGCATTCCGCTGATCGGCGTGGTGGACTCCAACCACTCGCCCGAAGGCATCGACTATGTGATTCCTGGCAACGACGACTCGTCGAAGGCTGTCACGCTGTACGCCCGCGGCATCGCTGACGCGATCATCGAAGGCCGCAACAGCGCCACCGGTGACGTGGTCAAGGCCATCGCCGAAGGCAGCGACGAATTCGTCGAAGTCGAAGAGGGCGCTTCGGCCTGATAGGCGCGCTCGCGAGCCTGAAGAAGGGGCTTTGGTGCCCCTTTTTTTTAACCTGATTTTTGGATTTACGGAGATACAACAATGGCTGCAATCACCGCAAGCATGGTCGGCGAACTGCGCGCAAAGACCGACGCGCCGATGATGGAATGCAAGAAGGCCCTGACCGAGGCCGACGGCAACATGGAAAAGGCCGAAGAGCTGCTGCGCATCAAGCTCGGCAACAAGGCTGGCAAGGCATCGGGCCGCATCACTGCCGAAGGCGTGGTCACGGCATTCGTCGATGGCGCTGCCGGCGGCATGATCGAAATCAACTGCGAAACCGACTTCGTCACCAAGAACGACAGCTTCCTGGCCATGGCCAACGCTGCCGCGATGCTGGTCGCCAAGAACAACCCGGCCGACATCGCTGCGCTGGGCGCGCTGCCTTACGAGCAGGACGGCTTCGGCCCGACGCTCGAGGACGTGCGCAAGGGCCTGATTGGCAAGATCGGCGAGAACATGAGCTTTCGCCGCTTCAAGCACTTTGCCGGCAACGGCAAGCTGGCTTCGTACCTGCACGGCACGCGCATCGGCGTGATGGTCGAGTTCGAGGGCGACGATACGTCGGCCAAGGACGTGGCGATGCACATTGCCGCCATGAAGCCGGTCGCCATCCAGGCGTCGGACGTGCCTGTCGAGCTGATCGAAAAAGAGCGCGCCGTGGCTGCCGGCAAGGCTGCCGAAGACCGCAAGGTAGCCGAGGCCGAAGGCAAGAAGCCGCAGCCCGACGACATCGTTGCCAAGCGCATCGAAGGCGGCGTGCAGAAGTACCTGAAGGAAGTCTCGCTGCACAACCAGCCGTTCGTGAAGAACGACAAGCAGACCGTCGAGCAGATGCTCAAGGCCGCCGACACCTCGATCAAGGGCTTTACCTTGTACGTGGTCGGCGAAGGCATTGAGAAGAAAGTTGACGACTTCGCTGCGGAAGTTGCCGCGCAGGTCGCAGCAGCCAAGGCCGCTGCCTAAGCCTTTCGGGCTCCAGCGACGGTGCGCCACGCGTGCCGTCGCTTTTTCATCGCTACGTTTTACACTCGTCCCCGCCAAATCAAAGGAAATTGCCCATGTCTGATGCCCGCCCAGCCCACAAGCGAATCTTGTTGAAGCTGTCGGGAGAGGCATTGATGGGCGATGACGCCTTCGGCATCAACCGCGCCACCATCGTGCGCATGGTGCAGGAAGTGGCCGAGGTCGTGAACATGGGCGTCCAGGTGGCGGTCGTGATCGGGGGCGGCAACATCTTCCGCGGCGTCGCGGGTGGCTCGGTCGGCATGGACCGCGCCACGGCCGACTACATGGGCATGCTGGCCACCGTGATGAACTCGCTGGCGCTGGCCGACGCAATGGACAAGCAGGGTCTCGTGGCCCGCGTGATGTCCGCTATTGCCATCGAGCAGGTGGTCGAGCCCTATGTGCGCCCCAAGGCCCTGCAATACCTCGAAGAGGGCAAGGTCGTGGTGTTCGCGGCCGGCACGGGCAATCCGTTCTTCACCACCGATACGGCCGCCGCGCTGCGCGGCGCCGAGATCGGCGCCGAGCTCGTGCTCAAGGCGACCAAGGTCGACGGCGTCTATACCGCCGACCCCAAGACCAACCCCGATGCAACGCGCTACGCCACGCTGACTTTCGACGAGGCGATCGCAAAAAATCTCGGCATCATGGATGCCACGGCCTTCGCGCTGTGCCGCGACCAGAAGCTGCCGATCAAGGTGTTCTCGATCCTCAAGAACGGTGCGCTCAAGCGCGTCGTGATGGGCGAGGACGAGGGCACGCTGGTGCATGCCTAGGAGTATTTGAGATGACCATTGCAGACATCCGCAGTGCGACCGACGCGAAGATGAATCAGTCGCTCGCCGCATTCCAGAACAACCTCACCAAGATCCGAACGGGTCGCGCCAATTCGGCGCTGCTCGACTCGATCCACGTCGAGTACTACGGCTCGCAAGTGCCGCTGAGCCAGGTGGCCAACGTGTCGGTGCTCGACTCGCGCACCATCAGCGTCCAGCCCTGGGAAAAGGGCATGGGCGCCAAGATCGAGAAGGCCATCCGCGAAAGCGACCTGGGCCTGAATCCCGCCTCGATGGGCGACCTGATCCGCGTGCCGCTGCCCGCCATGAGCGAAGAGCGCCGCAAGGAAATGACCAAGCTGGTCCGCAACGAAGGCGAAACCGCCAAGATCGCCACGCGCAACCTGCGCCGTGACGCGAACGAGTCGGTCAAGAAGCTGGTCAAGGACAAGCTGGCCTCCGAAGACGACCAGAAGCGTGCCGAAGCCGAGATCCAGAAGGTTACCGACCGCCACATCGCGGAAATCGACCGCCTGGTCGCGGCCAAGGAAGCGGAGATCATGGCCGTTTGAGGCTCGCCATGGCCTCGTCAGCGCCGCGCATTCCCCACCACGTTGCCATCGTCATGGACGGCAACGGCCGTTGGGCGACGCGACGTTTCCTGCCTCGCGTCGCGGGGCACAAACAGGGCGTCGAAGCGCTGCGGCGCTGTGTCAAGGCCTGCGCCGATCGCGGCGTGGGCGTGCTCACGGTGTTTGCGTTCTCCTCCGAGAACTGGAATCGGCCCGTCGAGGAAGTCTCCGGGCTTATGGAGCTGATGGTCGGGGCGCTCGCCCGCGAGGTGCCCAAGCTCAGCAGCGACGGTGTGCGGCTGCATTTCGTCGGCGAGCGGGGCGGCCTGTCACCGAAGATGGTGAAGGGCCTGGTCGACGCCGAGGTTGCCACGGCACACAACACGCGCATGGTGCTCAACGTCTGCTTCAACTACGGCGGCCGCTGGGACATCGCGCAGGCCGCCGCCAGGTTGGTGGCGCAGGGCGAAGCGATCACCGAGATCAGCCTCGACCGCGCCATGGCCCTGGCCCACGTGCCCGACCCTGACCTGTTCATCCGAACGGGCGGCGAGCAGCGGTTGTCCAATTTCCTGCTCTGGCAGAGTGCCTACGCCGAGCTCTTCTTCAGCGACAAGCTGTGGCCCGAATTCGACGAGGCCGCGCTGGACGAGGCGATTGCCGCGTTCCAAGGCCGCGAGCGCCGCTTCGGCCAGACCTCGGCACAGGTTTCGACGGCTGCGGCCTGAAGACCTCACAACCTCACGCATGCTCAAACAACGCATCCTCACGGCGATCGTGCTGCTCGCGATCCTGCTGCCGGCGCTGTTCTACCGAAACTACATCCCTTTTGCCTGCGTCATGCTGGTCTTGATCGGCGCGGCCGCTTGGGAGTGGGGGCGCCTGAACGGATACGGCCAGCGGCTGTCGGTATTCCTCGGCTTCGAGATGGTGGTGCTGTGTGCGCTGTCCTGGTGGCTGGGGTTGCTGGAGCGGCCGCTGGTGCTGGTGTGGACCCTGGCCAGCGCAGCCTGGGTGCTGGGCGGTGCGGCCCTGCTGCGCGTGGCGGTGCCGGGCTGGCCCCGCATTCCGCGTGGGCTGCGGCTGGTCGGCGGCCTGCTTGCGCTCTGGGTGGCGTGGCTTGCCGCGGTGCAGGCGCGCATGATCGGCATCAACTTCCTGCTGTCGATCCTGGTGCTGGTATGGGTGGCCGACGTGTTCGCCTATTTCGCCGGCCGTGCCTTCGGCCTCAGGTTCACGCGCAACAAGCTCGCGCCCGCGATCAGTCCCGGCAAGAGCTGGGAAGGTGTCTGGGGCGGCATGATCGGCGTGGTGGTACTGGCCTTTGCCTGGGCCTGGGCCGACAAGGCCACCGGCGCCGCCGTGGCCAGCCTCTACACCCGTCTCAACGAGCGTGGCTGGTGGCTCTTGCTGCTCGCCGCGTTGTTCCTCTCGGCCATGAGCGTCGTGGGCGACCTCGTCGAATCTCTCATCAAGCGCAGTGCCGGCGCCAAGGACAGCAGCCGGCTGTTGCCCGGCCACGGTGGTGTTCTCGACCGCGTGGATGCCCTCTTGCCGGCGCTTCCCATTGCCATGATGCTGGCTTTCCTGTGAACTCACTCAGAAGACAACGCGTCACGGTGCTCGGCTCGACCGGCTCGGTCGGCGTGAGCACGCTCGACGTCATTTCGCGCCACCCCGAGCGCTTTGAGGTGTTCGCGCTTTCGGCTGCCACCAAGGTCGACGAGTTGCTGGCGCAGTGCGCCCAGTTCTTGCCGCGGTTCGCGGTGATGGCCAGCGCGCCGCATGCCGCGATGCTGGCTGAAAAGCTGAAGCAGAACAGCCTGAAGACGGTTGTCTTGATGGGCGATGGCGCTCTCGAAATGATAGCGTCCCATGACGAAACGGATGCCGTCATGGCCGCCATCGTCGGTGCCGCGGGCCTGGGCCCGTGCCTGGCCGCCGCGCGCGCCGGCAAGCGCCTGCTGCTGGCCAACAAGGAGGCGCTGGTCGTCGGCGGCGAGCTCTTCATGCGTACCGTGCGCGAGGGCGGCGCCACGCTGCTGCCTATCGACAGCGAGCATTCGGCCATCTTCCAGTCGCTGCCCGAGGACCCATCCACCTGGGCACGGCGCATCGACAAGATCATCCTGACCGCCTCGGGCGGTCCGTTCCGTACGCGTGCTCCGGAAACCCTGGGCACGGTAACGCCCGAGCAGGCCTGTGCCCATCCGAACTGGGTCATGGGCCGCAAGATTTCGGTCGACTCGGCCACCATGATGAACAAGGCGCTCGAGGTGATCGAGGCGCGTCACCTGTTCGGCGTCTCGCCCGAGCAGATCGAGGTCGTCATCCATCCGCAGAGCGTGGTGCACTCGATGGTGCAGTTCACCGATGCATCGGTCATCGCACAGCTCGGTACGCCCGACATGCGGGTGCCGATCGCGGTGGGCCTGGCCTGGCCCGAACGCATAGAGAGCGGCGCCGCGCGGCTCGACTTCCGGCAGATGGGTTCGCTGACCTTCGAATCCCCCGATGCGACGCTCTTCCCCGGGTTGGGCCTTGCATGGCACGCGCTGCGCGCCGCACCGGGCACGACGGCGGTGCTCAACGCTGCCAACGAGGTTGCGGTGGAAGCTTTCCTGAGCCGCCGCCTTCGGTTCGATTGCATTCATGCGGTCAACATGGAAACTTTGGAAGCAGTCTCTCCCTCCAAGCCGGCATCGCTGGCCGACCTGCTGGCGATCGATGCCAGCGCCCGTGCGGCGGCCAATGCCGCTGCGCTGCGCTTCGCAGCCTGACGTACCCCCTCAAGAGACCAAGGATCCCGATGCTGCTCACAGTCATAGCCTTCGTGGTCGCGCTCGGTGTCCTGATCGCGGTGCACGAATACGGGCACTACCGCGTGGCCGTTGCCTGTGGCGTCAAGGTCGAGCGCTTCTCCGTCGGATTCGGCAAGGCGCTGTTTCGCTGGCAACCGAAGCGCCAGCATCCGGGGCAGCAGACCGAATTCGTCATCGGCGCCTATCCATTGGGTGGCTACGTCAAGATGCTCGACGAGCGCGAAGGGCCGGTTGCGCCCGAAGAGCGTCATCGCGCCTTCAACACCCAGTCCCTGCGTTCGCGAGCGGCCATCGTTGCGGCGGGGCCTATTGCCAATCTGCTGCTGGCCGTCGTGCTTTACACCGCGGTCAACTGGATCGGCGTGCAGGAGCCGGTCGCCAGGCTTGCGCGGCCGGTGGCGGCTTCGCTGGCAGAGGCAGCGGGCCTGCGCGGTGGCGAACAGATCACCCGGGCGGGCTTCGATGGAGACCTTTCACGGGTGCAGTCCTTCGAGGACCTGCGCTGGCGCATGACGCGCGGCGCGCTGGATGGACACGACCTGACGCTCGAAGTGGCGGGCGAGGGCGGCCGGCCGGCGCGGCAACTGGTGCTGCCGCTGAGCCGCATGGAGGCCAAGGACGCTGATCCTCAAATGTTCCGCAAGATCGGCGTGCTGGCCCCCCTGACCAGGCCCGAGATCGGTGAAGTCATGGCAGGTGGCGCGGCCGAGAGTGCCGGTCTTCGCAACGGCGACGTGGTGCGTGCCATCGGCGGCACGGCCATCGTCGACGGGCAGCAGCTGCGTGAAGCGATCCGGGCGTCGGTCGATGGCGGCGAGCCGCGCACGCAGGCCTGGCAGGTCGAGCGCGGTGGCAGGTCGCTCACGATCGACGTGAAACCCGAGGTGCGGGAAGAGGGCGGCAACAAGGTCGGTCGCATCGGCGCGTACGTCGGTGCGCCGCCCGAAATGGTGACGGTGCGTCAGGGGCCGATCGACGGTGTCTGGCGCGGCGTGGTGCGCACCTGGGAGGTCTCCGCGCTGACCGTGCACATGATGGGCAAGATGGTCATCGGCGAGGTTTCGCTCAAGAACCTGAGCGGTCCGCTCACGATCGCCGACTACGCGGGCAAGTCCGCAAGCCTCGGCTTCACTCAGTATCTGATCTTCCTGGCGCTCATCAGCGTGAGCCTCGGGGTCCTCAATCTCATGCCGCTGCCGGTCCTCGATGGTGGACACCTGATGTATTATCTTTGGGAGGGCCTGACCGGCAAGAGCGTCTCCGACGCCTGGATGGAACGGCTTCAGCGCGGGGGTGTGGCCCTGCTGCTGGTCATGATGTCGGTCGCACTCTTCAACGACGTCACGCGGCTCTTTGGTTAACTTTCAGCCGGCCCTTTCCGTGCCGGTTCAATTCACAGATGAACAAAAACTTCAGTCGCTTTCGCCTGCGTAGCGTTGCCGCGGTGGTCGCCAGTGCGCTCGCCGCCACGGCAGCTTGGGCCGTCGAGCCTTTCACGGTGCGCGACATTCGCGTCGAAGGCCTGCAACGCGTCGAAGCCGGCACGATCTTCGCATCGCTGCCGCTGCGCGTGGGCGATACCTACAGCGACGAGCGCGGCTCGGCCGCCATTCGCGCGCTGTTCGATCTGGGGTTGTTCAAGGATGTGCGCATCGACGTGAACGGCAACGTGCTGGTGGTGATCGTTGAAGAGCGGCCGACCATTGCAGACGTCGATTTCGTTGGTGCGAAGGAGTTCGACAAGGCGGCTCTGCAGAAGGCGCTGCGCGAAGTCGGTCTGGCTGATGGCCGTCCCTACGACAAGGCGCTGGCCGACCGTGCCGAGCAGGAACTCAAGCGCCAGTACGTGAGCAAGAGCCTCTACAACGCGCAGGTCGTGACCACCGTCACGCCCATCGAGCGCAACCGCGTCAACCTGACCTTCACCGTGACCGAAGGCGATTCGGCCCGCATCCGCGAAGTGCACGTGGTGGGCAACAAGGCCTTCAGCGAATCGACGCTGCTGAGCCTGTTCGACCAGGACAGCGGCGGCTTCATGAGCTGGTACACCAAGTCGAACCAGTACTCGCGCGCCAAGCTCAATGCCGACCTCGAAACCCTGCGCTCGTACTACATCACGCGCGGCTATCTGGAGTTCCGCATCGACTCGACCCAGGTTGCCATCTCGCCGGACCGCAAGGACCTGACGGTGACCGTGAACATCACCGAAGGCGAGAAGTTCGTGGTGTCGAGCGTCAAGCTCGACGGCAACTACCTCGGCCGCGACGAGGAGTTCAAGTCGCTCATTACCATCAAGCCGGGCGAGCCCTACAACGGCGAGCAGGTCACCGAGACCACCAAGGCCTTCAACGACTATTTCGGCACCTTCGGCTACGCGTTCGCACGCGTGCAGGCGCGCCCCGAGATCGACCGTGTCAACAACCGGGTCGCGCTCACGCTGCAGGCCGAACCTTCGCGCCGCGTGTACGTGCGGCGCGTGTCGGTGGGCGGCAACAACAAGACCCGCGACGAAGTCATTCGCCGCGAGTTCCGCCAGTACGAGGCCTCCTGGTACGACGGCGACAAGATCAAGCTCTCGCGCGACCGCGTGGACCGCCTGGGGTTCTTCACCGAGGTGAATGTCGATACGCAGGAAGTGCCCGGCTCGCCTGATCAGGTGGACCTGACAGTCAACGTGGCCGAAAAGCCCACCGGCAGCCTGCAGCTCGGCGCCGGCTACTCGAGCGCCGAGAAGGTCGCACTGACCTTCGGTATTTCGCAGGAAAACGTGTTCGGCTCGGGCAACTTCCTCGGCGTGCAGGTCAACACCAGCAAGTACAACCGCACGTTGTCGCTGACGACGACCGACCCGTACTTCACGCCTGACGGCATCTCGCGCACGATCAGCGTGTATCACACGACGACACGGCCGTATTCGACGACCATCGACGGCGACTACAAGCTGGTCAACCAGGGCGCTTCCATCCGCTTTGGCGTTCCGTTCAGCGAGGTCGATACGGTCTTCTTCGGCATCGGCCTGGAGCGGTATGCGTTCGATCCGAACAAGACGACGGCACTCGCGGGCTTGACCACGCCGCGTTCCTACCTCGACTACTTCCAGTGCCATCTCAACACGAGCCCTGTGAGCAACGGCCCGCTGCTGCCGCCGACACCGGCCGGCTGGCTCGTCACGGGCTGCTCGCAGGACAGCGTCTGGGGCGTGCCGCTGAGCGTAGGCTGGGGCCGGGACAACCGCGACAGCGCGCTGATTCCGACCACCGGGCGGCTGCAGCGTGCCAACCTCGAACTGGGGGTGGCGGGCGACATGAAGTACGTCAAGACGAACTACCAGTACCAGCAGTTCTTCGCGATCAACAAGCAGTACACCTTCTCGATCAACGGCGAAGTCGGCTATGCCAAGGCGCTGGGCGGCAAGGTCTATCCGATCTTCAAGAACTTCTACGCGGGTGGTCTCGGCTCCATTCGCGGCTTCGAGCAAAACTCGCTGGGTCCACGCGACGTGCCGCTGTTGGGCCAGAGCGAAGGTGCTGCTTTGGGCGGCACCAAGAAGGCCATCTTCAACGCGGAGCTGAGCACGCCGTTCCCGGGGGCCGGCAACGACCGCACGCTGCGCCTGTACGGCTTCTTCGACGTCGGCAATGTGTTCGGCTCGCGTGCCGCCGGACTGACCGACGAGCAATGGAAGGCCGAGAAGAAGCTGCGCGCTTCCGTCGGCCTGGGCATCAGCTGGATCTCGCCGCTGGGCCCGCTGCGCCTCGCCTACGCCTTCCCCATCAAGTCCCAGAAGGAAGTAGGGGTCCCGCTGACGCCCGGCTACATCCCGAAGGATAGAATTCAGCGCCTCCAATTCCAGATCGGAACGTCTTTCTAAATGAAGCATTTGATTCGCGCCGCGGCAGGCGTGTTGTTGATTCCCGCTCTCGCGTTCGCTGCGGTGCCCGCCCAGGCGCAGGAAACCTTTCGCATCGGTTTCGTGAACCCGGACCGCGTGCTGCGCGAGGCGCAGCCGGCCAAGACTGCCCAGGCAAAACTCGAAGCCGAATTCCTGAAGCGCGAGAAGGATCTGACTTCGCAGGGCGACGCCCTGAAAGCGGCCTCGGAGAAGTTCGAGCGCGAGGCACCCACCCTGTCGGAAAGCCAGCGGGCAGCGCGCCAGCGCGGGCTGGTTGACCAGGACCGCGACTTTCAGCGCAAGCGGCGCGAGTTCCAGGAAGACCTGAACTCGCGCAAGAATGAAGAGCTCCAGCAGGTCTACGAGCGCGCCAACCGCGTGGTGAAGCAGGTGGCCGAGGCCGAGAAGTACGACGCCATCCTGCAGGAGGCGATCTACATCAATCCGAAGCACGACATCACCGACAAGGTGATCAAGGCGCTGAACGCGTCGGTCAGCTCTTCTGCGCCTGCGGCCGGCAAGTAGCGCCGGGAGCCGGCGTGTCACTGCAGCTCGGAGCCATCGTTGACGCCCTTGGGGGCGAACTTCATGGCGATGCGGCGCTGTCCATCGAGCGGTTGGCGCCGCTGCAGAATGCGCAGCCCGATGCGCTCAGTTTCCTGAGCCATCCCAAATACCAGCAGGAATTGGCGGCTTCGAAGGCCGCTTGCGTGATCGTGTCGCCGGCCATGCGCGAGGCGGCTGCGGCGCGTGGCGCTTTCATCCTCACGCCGGATCCGTACTTCTACTTTGCCCGCCTGACACAGCTCTGGAAGGCGCACCACGCGCGTCCGGAAGCCGATCGCATCCATCCCAGCGCAGTGATCCATGCTGAGGCGCAAGTCGATGCCACTGCGCGCATCGGCGCGCTGTGCGTGGTGGAGCGGGGCGCGCGCATCGGTGCGGGCACTGTGCTGAAGTCCCGGGTGACGGTCAGCGAAGACTGCACCATCGGCGAGCGCTGCCTGCTGCACCCGGGCGTGGTCATCGGTGCCGACGGCTTCGGCCTGGCGCCGCACGAGGGGCGCTGGATCAAGATCGAACAGTTGGGTGCGGTGCGCATCGGCAACGACGTCGAGATCGGCGCCAACACCTGCATCGACCGCGGCGCGCTCGACGACACAGTGATCGACGACGGCGTGAAGCTCGACAACCTGATCCAGATCGGCCACAACGTGCGCGTCGGCAAGAACACCGCCATGGCGGGCTGTGTCGGCGTGGCTGGCAGCGCCACCATCGGTGCCAACTGCACCTTCGGCGGCGGCGCCATCGTGCTGGGCCATCTGACGGTGGCCGACGGCGTCCACGTGTCCGCCGCAACCGTGGTTACCCGTTCGATCCACAAGGCCGGCCAATACACCGGCATGTTTCCCATCGATGACAATGCGAGCTGGGAAAAGAATGCGGCAACGCTCAAGCAGTTGCACAGCCTGCGCGAACGACTGAAGGCGCTGGAGAAGGCTCCCTCGAAAAAATGACGACGATGCAGGAACAGAAAATCATGACAAAGCCAGCGATAGCGCTCGATATCCATCAAATCCTCAAGCTGCTGCCCCACCGCTACCCGTTCCTGCTGGTGGACCGCGTACTGGACATGGAAAAGGGCAAGCGCATCACGGCGCTGAAGAACGTGACGATGAACGAGCCGTTCTTCAACGGCCACTTCCCGCACCGTCCGGTGATGCCGGGCGTGCTGATGCTCGAAGCCATGGCCCAGGCCGCGGCCCTGCTGTCGTTCCACTCGCTCGACATCGTGCCGGACGACAACACCGTCTACTACTTTGCCGCCATCGACGGCGCACGCTTCAAGCGGCCCGTGGAGCCCGGTGACCAGTTGACGCTCGAAGTCGAGATCGAGCGCATGAAGGCCGGCATTTCCAAGTTCAAGGGCCGGGCCCTGGTGGGCAGCGAACTCGCCTGCGAGGCGACGCTGATGTGCGCCATGCGCCAGATCAACTGATCCGGCCGCAGTCGTTTCCACAAGGCATGACCCAGGTTCATTCGACCGCACTCGTCGACCCCCAGGCCGAACTCCACGCCTCGGTGTCGGTCGGTCCCTATACCGTGATCGGTCCGCACGTGCGGGTGGGCGCGGGCACTACCATCGGCGCGCATTGCGTGATCGAGGGGCGCACGACCATCGGGCGCGACAACAGGATCTTCCAGTTCTCGTCGCTCGGCGCCATTCCCCAGGACAAGAAGTACGCGGGCGAACCGACCGAGCTCGTTATCGGCGACCGCAACGTCATTCGCGAGTTCTGCACTTTCAATCTCGGCGTGCCGGGGGCGGGCGGCGTGACGCGCGTGGGCGACGACAACTGGATCATGGCGTACACGCACATCGCGCATGACTGCCAGGTCGACAACCACACCACGCTGTCCAACAACACCACGCTGGCCGGCCACGTTCACCTCGCAGACTGGGTGACGGTCGGCGGGCTCACCGGCATTCACCAGTTCGTCTCGGTGGGGGCGCATGCCATGCTCGGCTTCGCAAGCGCGGTGTCGCAGGACGTGCCGCCTTTCATGCTGGTCGACGGCAATCCGCTGGCAGTGCGCGGCTTCAACATCGTCGGCCTGCGGCGGCGCGACTTCTCTGCCCAGCGGCTTGCAGCGGTGAAGCAGATGCATCGCCTGCTATACCGTCAGGGCAAGACGCTCGAAGAAGCGCGCCTGGGCATTGCCGCGCTCGCGACGGAAATGCCGGAAGCTGCAGGTGACGTCGCGCTGATGGAGTCCTTCCTCGCCAACTCGACGCGCGGCATCGCGCGCTGACGTGACCGCGATGCAGAAGGACGGACAGCGACGCTTCGCGCTGGTCGCGGGCGAAGCCTCCGGCGATCTGCTCGCGGGTTTGCTGCTCGATGGCCTCCAGGCCCGTTGGCCGGATCTCCAGACCGTCGGCATCGGCGGCCCCCGCATGCTGGCCCACGGCTTCCAGAGCTGGTGGCCGCAGGAAAAGCTCGCGGTGCGCGGCTACGTCGAGGTGCTGCGGCACTATGCCGAGATCGCCGGCATCCGCCGCCAGCTGAAGACCCGTTTGCTGAGCGAACGGCCCGAGCTGTTCATCGGCGTCGATGCGCCCGATTTCAATCTCGATCTCGAAGCCGGGCTGCGCAGCCAGGGCATCAAGACCGTGCATTTCATCTGCCCTTCGATCTGGGCCTGGCGGCCGAAGCGCATCGAGAAGGTCCGGGCTGCAGCCGACCATGTGCTGTGCATCTTCCCGTTCGAGCCCGAACTGCTCGAAAAGCAGGGTGTTGCCGCGAGCTACGTGGGGCATCCGATTGCCAACGTGATCCCGATGACACCCGACCGCGCCGCGGCCCGCGCCGCGATCGGGTTGGCGTCCGAGGCTCAGGTCGTCGCCTTGTTGCCGGGCAGCCGCCGCTCCGAGATACGCTACCTGGCGGACCGATTCTTCGCCGCCGCCGCGCTGATGCAGAAGGCCCGGCCGGCGCTCCAGTTCGTGGCGCCCATCCTTCCGAGGCTGCGCTCCGAGGTCGAGGCCTTGCTCCAGGCCAGCGGCATGACGGGCCGGGTGAAGCTGCTCGATGGCCAGTCGCACACCGCACTGGCCGCCTGCGACGCCACGCTGATCGCCAGCGGCACCGCCACGCTCGAGGCGGCGCTGTTCAAGCGGCCGATGGTCATCGCCTACAACATGAACGCGCTCTCGTGGCGCCTGATGCAGCGCAAGCAGTTGCAGCCGTGGGTCGGCTTGCCCAACATCCTGTGCCGCGAGTTCGTGGTGCCCGAACTGCTGCAGGAAGCCGCCACGCCCGAGGCGCTGGCCCAGGCCACGCTCGCCTGGCTCGACGAGCCCGAAAAGACGCGGGCCCTGCAACAAAGATTTTCCGAGCTGCACGTGCAATTGCAGCGCGATACGCCGACACTTTGCGCCGATGCGATCCAGAAAGTTCTTGAAAGCTGAGCAAGCCCGTTTGGTGTGGGACGCGCCGGGCCTGCTCGCAGGCGTGGACGAGGCCGGTCGCGGCCCGCTGGCGGGCCCCGTGGTGGCCGCGGCGGTGATCCTCGACGACACCCGGCCGATCCGCGGACTGGCCGATTCCAAGACCCTCACACCTTTGCAGCGCGAGCGCCTGCACGACCAGATCCTGGCCAAGGCCCTTTGCTGCTCCATCGCCCAGGCGAGCGTCGAGGAAATCGATACGCACAACATCCTGCAGGCCACGATGCTTGCGATGCGGCGCGCGGTCGAGGGCTTGCGCCTGAAGCCGGCCAAGGTGCTGGTCGACGGCAACCGCCTGCCGACGCTGGACGTGCTGGCCGAAGCCGTGGTCAAGGGCGATGCGCTGGTCAAGGCGATTTCGGCTGCGTCCATCCTGGCCAAGGTCCATCGCGACCGTCTCTGCGAGCAATTGCACGTCGAATTTCCGAACTACGGCTTTGCCGGCCACAAGGGCTACGGCACGCCGGAGCACCTGGAAGCGCTGCAGCGCCACGGCGCCTGTGTGCATCACCGCAGGTCGTTCAGCCCGGTTGCCGCCGCGCTGGCTCGGACGGCAGCGGGTACCGCGCAGGTCGTCGAGACTGAGTCTGTCGCGCCCACGGTGTTCGCGGCAACGGTCGAGACCGTGCACCTCGACCTGCGCGCTGCGCCCTGACTCTCATGACCACCGATCCCGGCGCGAGCCTCATCAGTTCGCGCGACAACCCGCTCCTCAAGGACCTGCGCAAACTGGCCCAGGACCCGGGCGCCTATCGCAAGCTGCGCCGCATCTGGCTCGAAGGTGACCATCTGTGCCGGGCGGCGCTGGCGCGCGGCGTGAAGCCGGCGATTGCGGTGTTTTCGGAGTCTTTCTGGCCTACAGCCCCTGCCGAATGGGCAAGTAGCGCTATTAAAACCGTAGTAGTCAGCGACGATCTGCTGCGCGGCGCCAGCGGCCTGGAGTCGCCTGCGCCGATGGGCTTCGTGCTCGACCTGCCAGCGCGGCCGGAGCTGATCCCCGATGCGCCCAGCGTGGTGCTCGACCGTCTGCAGGACGCCGGCAACGCCGGCTCCATCCTTCGCAGCGCGGCCGCTTTCGGCTTCACCCAGGTGATCGCGCTCAAGGGTACGGCGGCCCTGTGGGCGCCGAAGGTGCTGCGTGCAGGCATGGGTGCGCATTTTGGCCTGCGGCTGATCGAAGGCGTGGACGCCGACGTGCTCGACGGCCTGAAAGTGCCGTTGGTGGCGACCAGTTCGCACCACGGCGAGTGGCTTCACAAGGCCGAGCTGCCGCATCCCTGCGCCTGGCTGATGGGCCATGAAGGGCAGGGCGTGTCGCCCGCGCTCGAGGCGCGCGCCACGCACCATATCCGCATCGCCCAGCCAGGCGGCGAGGAGTCGCTCAACGTCGCGGCAGCTGCCGCGATCTGCTTGCATGCGAGCGGAGCAGCCCTGCAGGCCAAATAACACACCCAGTCCGGGCTACAATCGGGGGCTTACTCGCAAATCAGCGTCGCCCGGCCGCCTTTAACGCCAAAATCCCCTGAAGCAGCAGTCCGCAGGCAACGCGCCTGGGGCTCCGGGCGACCGTAACCATCCGGAGAACCCAGTGCTTTTGTCTCTCAAGGGAAGTTTCCCGCCCGCCATCCTGGCGCTCGCAGACGGCACGGTCTTTCAAGGCAATTCGATCGGAGCCACCGGCTCCACGACCGGTGAAGTGGTGTTCAACACCGCCATGACCGGTTACCAGGAAATCCTCACCGACCCGAGCTACTGCCAGCAGATCGTGACCCTCACGTATCCGCACATTGGCAACTACGGCGTCAACGGTGAAGACATCGAAGCCGACAAGATCCATGCCGCGGGCCTGATCATCAAGGACCTGCCCCTCGTCGCCTCCAACTTCCGCAAGACCACCACGCTGACCGAGTACCTCGTGTCCGGCAACACGGTGGCCATTGCGAACATTGACACCCGCAAGCTCACGCGACACCTGCGCACCCACGGCGCGCAGAACGGCTGCATCCTGGGCCTGGCCGCGGGCGAGACCGTGACGCAGGCGCTGATCGACAAGGCCATCGCCGCAGCCAAGGCCGCGCCGAGCATGTCGGGCCTCGACCTCGCCAAGGTGGTGTCGGTCACGCAGACCTACGAATGGACTGAAACCGAGTGGAAGCTCGGCGCGGGCTACGGCGTGCAGATCACACCGAAGTTCCACGTCGTCGCCTTCGACTACGGCGTCAAGAAGAACATCCTGCGCATGATCGCGCAGCGCGGCGCGCGCATCACCGTGGTGCCGGCACAGACGCCCGCGGCCGACGTGCTCAAGCTCAAGCCCGATGGCATCTTCCTGGCCAACGGCCCCGGTGACCCGGAGCCTTGCGACTACGCCATCAGCGCCGTCAAGGAACTGATCGAGACCGGCATCCCGACCTTCGGCATCTGCCTGGGCCACCAGATCATGGCGCTGGCCTCGGGCGCCAAGACCTTCAAGATGAAGTTCGGCCACCACGGCGCGAACCATCCGGTGAAGGACCTCGACAACGGCCGCGTGAGCATCACCAGCCAGAACCACGGCTTCGCGGTCGACGAGAAGTCGCTGCCGGCTACCCTGCGTCCCACCCACATCAGCCTGTTCGACAACACGCTGCAGGGCCTGGCGCGCACCGACAAGCCCGCGTTCTGCTTCCAGGGCCACCCTGAAGCCTCGCCCGGCCCGCACGATATCGGCTACCTGTTCGATCGCTTCACGGCACTCATGGAAAAGCACAAGACGGAGAGCAAGAATGCCTAAGCGCACAGACCTCAAATCGATCCTCATCATCGGCGCCGGCCCGATCATCATCGGCCAGGCCTGCGAGTTCGACTACTCCGGCGTGCAAGCCTGCAAGGCGCTGCGCGAAGAGGGCTACAAGGTCATCCTGATCAACAGCAACCCCGCGACGATCATGACCGACCCGGCCACGGCCGACGTCACCTACATCGAGCCCATCACCTGGCAGACGGTCGAGAAAATCATCGCCAAGGAACGCCCCGACGCGATCCTGCCGACCATGGGCGGCCAGACCGCGCTGAACTGCGCGCTCGACCTCTGGCGCAACGGCGTGCTCGACAAGTACACGGGCGCGGCCACCAACAAGCCAGTCGAACTCATCGGCGCCACGCCCGAAGCCATCGACAAGGCCGAGGACCGTCTGAAGTTCAAGGACGCGATGACCAAGATCGGTCTCGGTTCGGCGCGCTCGGGCATCGCCCACACGATGGACGAAGCCTGGGCCGTGCAGAAGACGCTCGGTTTCCCGACCGTGATCCGCCCCAGCTTCACGCTCGGCGGCACGGGCGGCGGCATCGCCTACAACCCCGACGAATTCGAGACCATTTGCAAGCGCGGCATCGAAGCCTCGCCGACCAACGAGCTGCTGATCGAAGAATCGCTGCTCGGCTGGAAGGAGTACGAGATGGAAGTCGTGCGCGACAAGGCCGACAACTGCATCATCGTCTGCTCGATCGAGAATCTCGACCCCATGGGCGTGCACACCGGCGACTCGATCACCGTGGCACCGGCGCAGACGCTGTCCGACAAGGAATACCAGATCCTGCGCAACGCCTCGCTGGCCGTGCTGCGCGAGATCGGCGTCGACACCGGCGGTTCGAACGTGCAGTTCTCCATCAACCCGAAGGACGGCCGCATGGTCGTCATCGAGATGAACCCGCGCGTGTCGCGTTCGTCGGCGCTGGCCTCCAAGGCCACGGGCTTCCCGATCGCCAAGGTCGCGGCCAAGCTGGCCGTGGGCTACACGCTCGACGAGCTGCGCAACGAAATTACCGGCGGCGCCACGCCCGCGTCGTTCGAGCCCTCGATCGACTACGTGGTCACCAAGATCCCGCGTTTCGCGTTCGAGAAATTCCCGCAGGCCGACTCGCGCCTGACGACGCAGATGAAGTCGGTGGGCGAGGTGATGGCCATGGGCCGCACTTTCCAGGAGTCGTTCCAGAAGGCCCTGCGCGGCCTCGAAGTGGGCGTCGACGGCCTGAACGAGAAGACGCAGGACCGCGAAGTGCTCGAAAAGGAACTGGGCGAGCCCGGTCCCGAGCGCATCTGGTACGTGGGCGATGCCTTCGCCATGGGCCTGAGCGTCGATGAGGTGTTCGCGCTGACCAAGATCGACCCGTGGTTCCTGGTGCAGATCGAAGAGATCGTGAAGATCGAACTCGAGCTGGAAACCAAGTCGCTCGACCAGATCGACAAGGACACGCTGCTCGCGCTGAAGAAGAAGGGCTTCTCCGACCGCCGCCTGGCCAAGCAGCTCAAGACCACCGACACGGCCATCCGCGAGAAGCGCCGTGCCCTGGGCGTGCGCCCGGTCTACAAGCGCGTGGACACCTGCGCGGCCGAGTTCGCGACCAACACGGCCTACATGTACTCGACCTACGAGGACGAGTGCGAAGCCGATCCGACCGACAAGAAGAAAATCATGGTGCTCGGCGGCGGTCCCAACCGCATCGGCCAGGGCATCGAGTTCGATTACTGCTGCGTGCACGCTGCGCTCGCCATGCGCGAGGACGGCTACGAGACCATCATGGTCAACTGCAACCCGGAGACCGTGTCGACCGACTACGACACGTCCGACCGGCTGTACTTCGAGCCGCTGACGCTCGAAGACGTCCTCGAGATCGTCGACCGCGAAAAGCCGCTCGGCGTGATCGTGCAGTACGGCGGCCAGACGCCGCTGAAGCTCGCGCTCGACCTCGAAGCCAACGGCGTGCCGATCATCGGCACCTCGCCCGACATGATCGACGCGGCCGAAGATCGCGAGCGCTTCCAGAAGCTGTTGCATGAACTGGGCCTGCGCCAGCCGCCGAACGCCACGGCGCGCACCGAACCCGAGGCGCTCGAAAAGGCTGCGGCGCTGGGCTACCCGCTGGTGGTGCGCCCGAGCTACGTGCTCGGCGGCCGCGCGATGGAAATCGTGCACGAGCAGCGCGACCTCGAGCGCTACATGCGCGAAGCGGTCAAGGTCAGCAACGACTCGCCGGTGCTGCTCGACCGCTTCCTGAACGACGCTGTCGAGTGCGATGTCGACTGCATCCGCGACGCCGAAGGCGCCACGCTGATCGGTGGCGTGATGGAGCACATCGAACAGGCCGGTGTGCATTCGGGCGACTCTGCCTGTTCGCTGCCGCCCTATAGCCTGAGCGCAGAAACCATCGCTGAACTGAAGCGCCAGAGCGCCGCGATGGCCAAGGCTCTGAACGTGGTCGGCCTGATGAACGTGCAGTTTGCGATCCAGCAAAAGGATGGCAAAGACGTCATCTACGTACTGGAAGTGAACCCGCGCGCTTCTCGCACCGTGCCCTACGTGAGCAAGGCCACCGGCATCCAGCTCGCCAAGGTGGCGGCACGCTGCATGGCCGGCCAGTCGCTCAAGTCGCAGGGTGTGACGAAGGAAGTCACGCCGCCGTACTTCAGCGTGAAGGAAGCCGTGTTCCCCTTCGTCAAGTTCCCGGGCGTGGACACCATCCTCGGCCCAGAGATGAAGTCGACCGGCGAAGTGATGGGCGTGGGCAAGACCTTCGGCGAAGCCTTCGTGAAGTCTCAGCTCGGCGCGGGCACACACCTGCCGAAGTCGGGCAAGGTCTTCATCTCGGTGAAGAACAACGACAAGGCGCGTGCCGTGGAAGTGGCGCGCGGACTCGTCAAGCTGGGCTTCGAGATCATCGCCACCAAGGGCACGGCTGCCGCCATCGGCGCCGCCGGCATCGAATGTGCGACGGTGAACAAGGTGACCGAAGGCCGCCCGCACATCGTGGACATGATCAAGAACAACGAGATTGCGCTGGTCATCAATACGGTGGAGGAGCGCCGCAATGCGATCACCGATTCGCGGCAAATCCGCACTTCGGCGCTGCTGGCGCGCGTGACCACGTTCACCACGATCTTCGGCGCCGAAGCCGCGGTGGAAGGCATGGGCTTCATGGACGAGCTGGGCGTGATCTCGGTGCAGGAGATGCACGCGCAGCTGGCTGCCGCCTGAGCGCCGTCATGGAAACGCAGCTCGTCGAACTGAGCCTGAGCGACTGGAACGCGGCCACGCCGAACGAGGCGTGGATCGCGGAGCTGGAAGCGGGCAAGGTGCTGTATTTCCCGCGCCTGAGCTTCGAGCTGCTGCCCGAAGAGCGCAGCCTGCTCACGCCGAGCCTGCTGTCGCCGGATGTGCGCAACATCAGCCTCGATGCCAATGGCAAGCTCAAGGGCGCTGTCGGCGACGAGGCGGTGCAGCGCAAGGCCGCGGCGATGGTGGGGCGCTTTCGGGCGCAGGCCACGCAGCTCATTCATGGGCTGCTGCCGCATTACACGCCAGCCTTGCGGCTGGCGCCCACGAGCTACCGGCCGGCGCAGGTCGAGACGCGCGTGCAGTCGTGGCGCGCGGACGATCGGCGTTTGCACGTCGATGCGTTCCCGTCGCGTCCCAACTACGGCGAGCGCATCCTGCGTGTGTTCACCAATGTCAATCCTGAAGGCGCACCGCGCGTGTGGCGGGTGGGCGAGCCTTTCGAGAACATCGCGAAGCGCTTCCTGCCGCGCGCCAAGCCGTATGTGCGCTGGCAAGCCAGGCTGCTGCAGGCGCTGCACGTGACCAAGTCGTTCCGCAGCGAGTACGACCACCTGATGCTGCAGCTGCACGACGGCATGAAATCGGACATGGCGTACCAGGAAAACTCGCCGCAGGAAAAGGCCGAGTTCCCGCCGGGCTCGGTGTGGGTGTGCTTCTCCGACCAGACCTCGCACGCCGTGATGGCGGGCCAGTACATGCTCGAGCAGACCCTTCATCTGGCCGCTTCGAAGCAATACAATCCCGACTCGAGCCCGCTCGCCATCCTGAGCCGGCTGACCGGACGCAATCTCGTCTGACCTGTCCCCCCAATCGACCGCCGAACGGCATCGTTCGGCGGTTTCGCTTTATGGAGAACCAAACATGGCCACCATTCCAATCACCAAGCGCGGTGCCGAAAAGCTGCGCGCCGAACTTCACCAGCTCAAGACGGTGGACCGTCCCTGGGTCATCAACGCCATCTCCGAAGCGCGTGCCCAGGGCGACCTGAGCGAGAACGCCGAATACGAAGTCGCCAAAGACCGCCAGGGCTTCATCGAAGGCCGCATCCAGGAGGTCGAAGGCAAGCTGTCGGCCGCGCAGATCATCGATCCCAGCGAGCTCGATGCCGGTGGCAAGGTGGTGTTCGGCTCCACCGTGGAGCTCGAAGAGGAAGAGACCGGCGACGCGGTGAAGTACCAGATCGTTGGTGAAGACGAAGCCGACCTCAAGCTCGGCCTGATCAACATTTCCAGCCCGATCGCGCGTGCGCTGATCGGCAAGGAAGAAGGCGACACCGCCGAAGTGCAGGCGCCCGGCGGACTCAAGCGCTACGAGATCGTGGCCGTGCGCTACCTCTGATTCTTCGACCCGTGAAAGACCGCATTGCGCTGATGCTGGCCGCCTTCTGGTGGGGCAGCCTCACCACGATCGGCTTCCTGGTGGTGCCGATGCTGTTCGCGAAGCTGGGCAATCCATCGGTGGCGGGCAACTTCGCCGGCCAGTTGTTCGAGGCGCAGAGCTGGATCGCAATTGCCTGCGGACTGATCCTGCTGATCCATTTCAGGTCCAAGGCCGACGAGCGCATGGACGGGCCGGCAATGACGGCGATCTTCTTCATCCTGGGGGCGCTGTTGCTGGCGCTGCTTCAGCAGTACGCCGTGGCGCCGCGCATCCTGGCGCGCGAGAACCTCAAGTTGTGGCACGCCGTGGGCACCGGCATGTACTTCGTGCAGTGGCTGTGTACCGGCGTGCTGCTATGGCGCATGGGCGCCCGCAAGCCGGGCTGAAGTGCAGAGGCGGCAATTGCCGCCTCGTGCCTCTCACTCTTTCCAATACTTGGCGACCCAGCCCGCAGGCCGGATGTACCGGAAGGCCCGGTTGCGGCGGCCTGCCAGCGCATCCGGCGGGTTGCACTCGCCATGGAACACCATGATGCGCGCGCCCTCGGGCACGAAGGGCTCTTTCCAGTAGTTGGTCGGCCAGGTCGGGATGCCGTGGTACTTGAAGCTCGGGCACCAGGCGTCAGGCCAGTAGGCCAGCTTGCCCTGCTTGTGGAGCACGTCGGAGAGGTAAGCCTGCTCGTTGCGGTACTCGGCCTGGACCTTGTCCATGTTGGCGCGGAAATACGCCAGCACGTCGGCATGGGCGCCCAACTCGAAACGGTAGACCGACGAATTGCCGGTGACCCGCTCGCGTCGCCAGGGGCGGGCGTAGTCGTGAATGATCAGGAATTCGCCGGGCTGTTCGAAGAAGGCGTCCAGGCTGCCGACGACCACCACGTCGAGGTCGAGGAAGAGGGCGGTGCCGCGCAGGCCGTGCAGGTCCTGCTCGAAGGTCGTGAGCTTCTTCCAGGCGCCATCGCGCTGGCCCGGGGCCAGGTGCAGATTGAGGGGCGGGATCGGCAGGCACGTCACCTCGGGGTGGATGCCGTTGCCGTCGTCGGTCAGGCACACGAACTTGAAGTCGCCGCGGAGGTTGCGGCGCACCATCGCGTAGAGCCGGTTGACGTATTCGGGGCCGTATTTCGTGCCCCATTTCATGCAGAGGATGTGGCGCTGGGCGCCTTGCGCTGCCACCAAGCTCAGTCCGCCTGGTTGCGCTTCTTGGCCGACAGCGGCCGCTTTGCCTTGGCGCGCTTGATGGTGCCGCCGGGGGTGAGGCGCTGATTGCCGAGCACACGCAGGGTCTTGATTTCGGGGCGCTGGCCGCCGCGCTTGCTGTACTTGACGATCTTGACGTCGCGCGGGCCGGGCATGCGGTCTTCATCGACCACGCGTTCCTTTTCGGGCTTCGGGCGCCACAGCACCAGCAGCTTGCCGATGTGCTGGATCGGGGCCGCGCCGAGTTCGTCGGACAGCTCTCGCAGCATGGCGTCGCGGGCGAGGCGGTCGTCGGAAAAGACCCGGACCTTGATCAGGCCATGGGCCTTGAGCGCCGCATCGGCCTCTTTTTTTACGGCAGGGGTGAGCCCGTCTCCACCGACCATGACGATCGGATCCAGGTGGTGAGCTTCGGCGCGGTGCACCTTGCGCTCGGCAGGGGTAAGTTGAATGGCGGGCATCCCCGTATTATCGACGCGTACACGAAGACCTTCATGAGCACCAAAGCCAAAAGCAAAAAAGTCAACAAGGCGTGGCTGCACGACCATATCAACGACCCCTACGTGAAACTCGCCGCCAAGGAGGGTTATCGCGCACGCGCCGCCTACAAGCTCAAGGAGATCGACGAGTCGCTTGGGCTCGTCAAGCCGGGGCAGCTGGTGGTGGACCTAGGTTCTACCCCGGGCGCCTGGAGCCAGTACCTGCGCCGGCGCATGTCGCCCGGCGGGGCGGCGGCCGGCGAGCTCAACGGCACCATCGTTTCGCTCGACATCCTGCCGATGGAGCCCATCGAGGGCGTGACCTTCCTGCAGGGGGATTTCCGCGAAGACGCGCTGCTGCAACAGTTGCTGGGCGTGCTGGCGGGCCGAAAGGCCGACCTGGTGGTGTCGGACATGGCGCCCAACCTGTCAGGCATCCATTCGGCCGACGCCGCCCGCGTGGCTCACCTGATCGAGCTTGCGATCGACTTCGCCCAGCACCATCTGAAGCCTGAAGGAGCGCTGGTGGCCAAGTTGTTCCACGGCAGCGGCTACGACGACCTGGTGAAGCTTTTCAAGGCGAATTTCCGCATCGTCAAGCCTTTCAAGCCCAAGGCATCGCGGGACAAATCGGCTGAAACCTTCCTGGTCGGCGTGGGCCTCAAGGCCTCGGATACGCCTTGATACCTTGCTGCGCAGGGGCGCGTCCGGGGCACAAACCCATGCCAGCCTATCGCCGCATTAGGGAAATGCCCGCTTTTCGCAGCTTGAAAAGCCTAAAATGGGTCGCAATTGCGTACCCATAGCGCGTTTTTCATCTGTCTGTCACGCGCTTTAGCCTGGAGCTTCGTTTGAACAATCAGTGGTTTTCCAAAGTTGCCGTATGGCTCGTCATTGCCATGGTGTTGTTCACTGTGTTCAAGCAGTTCGACACCCGCGGCAGCGTCGGTTCGGGGACAGTCAGCTATTCCGAGTTCCTGGACCAGGTCCGGAACAATCAGGTCAAGAGCGCCATCATTCCTGAAGGCGCTGCCGGCGGTGAAATCGTCGCCGTCACCAACGACGATCGCAAGATCCGCACGACCGCCACGGTGCTCGACCGCGGCCTCGTGGGCGATCTGATCGACCACAACGTCAAGTTCGACGTCAAGCCGCGCGAAGAGGGCTCGCTCCTCATGACGCTGCTGGTCAGCTGGGGGCCGATGCTGCTGCTGATCGGCGTCTGGATCTACTTCATGCGACAGATGCAGGGCGGCGGCAAGGGCGGGGCGTTCAGCTTCGGCAAGAGCAAGGCCCGCATGATGGACGAGAACAACAACACGGTCACTTTTGCCGACGTCGCGGGCTGCGACGAGGCCAAGGAAGAGGTCCGTGAAGTGGTCGACTTCCTGAAAGACCCGCAACGCTTCCAGAAGCTCGGCGGTCGCATTCCGCGTGGTCTGCTGCTGGTCGGTCCCCCAGGCACCGGCAAGACGCTGCTGGCCAAGTCGATCGCCGGTGAAGCCAAGGTGCCTTTCTTCTCGATCTCGGGTTCCGACTTCGTTGAAATGTTCGTCGGCGTCGGCGCCGCCCGTGTCCGCGACATGTTCGAGAACGCCAAGAAGAACGCGCCCTGCATCATCTTCATCGACGAAATCGATGCGGTGGGCCGTCAGCGCGGCGCCGGTCTCGGCGGCGGCAACGACGAGCGGGAGCAAACCCTCAATCAGATGCTGGTCGAGATGGACGGTTTCGAAACCAACCTCGGCGTGATCGTGGTGGCTGCCACCAACCGCCCCGACATCCTGGACGCCGCTTTGCTGCGTCCCGGCCGCTTCGACCGCCAGGTCTACGTCACGCTGCCCGACATCCGCGGCCGCGAGCAGATCCTCGGCGTGCACATGCGCAAGGTCCCGCTGGGCCAGGACGTGAACCCGAGCGTGATCGCCCGCGGCACGCCCGGCATGTCGGGTGCCGACCTGGCCAACCTCTGCAACGAAGCCGCCCTGATGGCCGCACGCCGCAATGCGCGCGTGGTCGAGATGCAGGACTTCGAGAAGGCCAAGGACAAGATCTTCATGGGCCCCGAGCGCAAGAGCATGGTCATGCCCGAGGAAGAGCGCCGCAACACGGCCTACCACGAGTCCGGCCACGCCCTCATCGGCAAGCTGCTGCCCAAGTGCGACCCGGTCCACAAGGTCACGATCATTCCGCGCGGCCGTGCCCTCGGCGTGACCATGAGCCTGCCTTCGCAGGACCGCTACAGCTACGACCGCGAATACATGCTCAACCAGATCAGCATGCTGTTCGGCGGCCGCATCGCCGAGGAAGTGTTCATGCACCAGATGACCACGGGCGCCAGCAACGACTTCGAGCGCGCGACCTCCATTGCCCGCGACATGGTCACGCGCTACGGCATGACCGATGCGCTGGGCCCGATGGTCTACGCCGAGAACGAAGGCGAAGTGTTTCTGGGCCGCTCGGTCACCAAGACCACGAACATGAGCGAACAGACCATGGAAAAGGTCGACAGCGAGGTGCGCCGCATCATCGACGAGCAGTACGCCCTGGCGCGTCGCCTGATCGAAGAGAACAGCGACAAGATGCACGCCATGGCCAAGGCGCTGCTCGAATGGGAAACCATCGACAGCGAACAGCTCGACGACATCATGGCCGGCCGTGCGCCGCGCCCGCCCAAGGATTGGACGCCGCGCATCCCGCCTTCGGGCAGTGGCGGCAGCGGCGGCACGCCGGCGGTCAATCCCGACCCGGCGCCCACTGCGGCTTGAAGTGGACTTGGCAGCAAGCAACAACGGGGCCTCTGGCCCCGTTTTCCATGGAGAGGTCTGGCAGACCTCACGCTTTCGCATCGACCTCGCGCAGCCGCGCGTGATGGGCATCGTCAACGTCACGCCCGACTCCTTCTCCGATGGCGGTGCCCACGCTTCCACCGGCAGCGCGCTGAAGCACTGCGAGCAGCTGCTGAAGGAGGGCGCCGACATCCTCGACATCGGCGGTGAATCGACCCGCCCAGGGAGCCCCGCGGTGCCGCTCGAGGCCGAGCTGGCACGCGTGCTGCCCGTGGTGCGCGAGGCAGTGAAGCTGAACGCGCCGATCTCCATCGACACCTACAAGCCCGAGGTCATGCGCGCCGTGCTCGATCTGGGCGCTGACATCGTCAACGACATCTGGGCGCTGCGCCAGCCGGGCGCGCGCGAAGCCGTCTCGGCGCACCCTTCGTGCGGCATCTGCCTGATGCACATGCATCGGGACCCGCAGACCATGCAGGCCGTGCCCATGGCGGGCGACGTGATCCCGGCAGTGCTGTCTTTCCTCGGGGAGCAGGCGCAACTTCTTCGTGCGGCGGGAGTCGATTCTTCGCGCATCATGCTCGACCCCGGCGTTGGGTTCGGCAAGACCGTGATGCAGAATTTCGCCTTGCTGGCGCGCCAGCGCGAGTTGCTCGCCGGCGGTTACCCGCTGCTGCTGGGCTGGTCGCGCAAGTCGTCCATCGGCGCCGTCACGGGCATCGAGGCGGCGGGCGAGCGCATGGTACCCAGCGTCGCCGCGGCGGTGCTGGCCGTGGACCGCGGCGCGGCCGTGGTGCGCGTGCATGACATGCGCGACACAGTGGCCGCCCTCGCCGTGTGGCGAGCAATGAAGGCGACACAAGAACCACAACAAAGAAAAGAGGAAACCACATGACCCGCAAATATTTCGGCACCGACGGCATCCGCGGCACTGTCGGCCAGGCGCCCATCACGCCCGATTTCGTGCTGCGCCTCGCACATGCCGTGGGCCGCGTGCTCAAGAGAACCCAGGCGCGTCCCACGGTGCTGATCGGCAAGGACACGCGCATCTCGGGCTACATGCTTGAGTCGGCGCTCGAGTCGGGCTTCAATTCGGCGGGCGTCGATGTGGTGCTGCTCGGCCCGTTGCCGACGCCCGGCGTGGCGTACCTCACGCGCGCCCAGCGCGCGAGCCTGGGCGTGGTGATCAGCGCGAGCCACAACGCCTACCCCGATAACGGCATCAAGTTCTTCAGCGCGCAGGGCACCAAGCTCGACGACGCCTGGGAACTGGCTGTCGAGGCGGCATTGGAGGAAGCGCCGGTATGGGCAGCCTCCGCCGACCTGGGCAAGGCCCGCCGCCTCAACGACGCGCCGGGGCGCTACATCGAGTTCTGCAAGAGCACCTTCGCCAACGACCTGACCCTGCGCGACATGAAGCTGGTCGTCGACGCGGCGCACGGCGCGGCGTATCAGGTCGCGCCCAACGTGTTCCACGAACTGGGTGCGGAGGTCAGCAGCATCGGCGTTTCGCCCGACGGGCTCAACATCAACAAGGGCTTCGGCGCCACGCATCCACAGGCCTTGGTGACCGCGGTGACGACGCAGCAGGCCGACTATGGCATCGCCCTCGACGGCGACGCCGACCGCCTGCAGCTGGTGGATGCCAGCGGGCGCCTGTTCAATGGCGACGAGCTGCTCTACCTCATGGTGGCCGAGCGCATCGCGCGCGGCGAGAAGCCGGCGGGCGTGGTCGGCACGCTCATGACCAACAAGGCCGTCGAAGTGGCGCTGCGCGGGCAGGGCATCGAGTTCGTGCGTGCCAAGGTCGGCGACCGCTACGTGCTCGAAGAGCTGGACAAGCGCGGCTGGCTGCTGGGCGGCGAAGGTTCCGGCCATCTGCTGGCGCTCGATCGCCACACCACGGGCGATGGCATCGTGAGCGCACTGCAGGTGCTGCAGGCCTGCGTGCGCAGCGGCAAGACAGTGGCGCAGCTGCTCGAAGGCGTCACGCTGTTCCCGCAGACGCTGATCAACGTGCGCCTGTCTCCGGACCAGGACTGGAAGTCCAACAAGGCGCTCGCGAGCGAAACCCAGCGCATCGAGGCGGAACTTGGCGACAGCGGCCGCGTGCTGATCCGTGCGAGCGGCACCGAGCCGCTGGTGCGGGTGATGGTCGAGGCGCGCGATGCGGCACAAGCCGACTCGTACGCCCAGCGCCTGGCGGCCACGCTGGGCTGATCGGCGCGCATCGCATGTCGACGCCTGGCCACGCCGCGATCGCGACCCTGATCGCCGACTATCGCAATCCCGCGCACGCCGAGGCTGTCGTGTCCCTGCTGGACAGCTATGCCCGCGATCCGGCTGGTGGCGGCACGCCGCTCGACGCGGCCGTGCGCGAAGCCTTGCCTGCGGCGCTGGCAGCGCGCCCGCAGGCCTTCAGCGTGCTGGCCTACGACGGTGAGCGGGCCGTGGGCCTCATCAACTGCATCGAAGGCTTCTCGACCTTTGCCTGCGAGCCGCTGGTGAACGTGCACGATGTGGTCGTGCTGGCCGGCCATCGCGGGCAGCGCGTGGCGCAGAAGATGTTCGCTCAGGTGGAGCAGGAGGCGCGCAGGCGCGGCGCCTGCAAGCTCACGCTCGAAGTGCTGTCGGGCAACGCGCCCGCGCTGCGCGCCTATGAACGCGACGGGTTCGTGAGCTATCAGCTCGATCCGGCGTTCGGCAGGGCCGTCTTCCTGCAGAAGAAGCTCTGAAAAGAAAAAGGGCCGAGGCGTACCTGTCGCCGTCGGCCCTCACCCCAACCCTCTCCCCCGGGAAGAGGGGCAAGTCAGATCAGAAACGTGTTACCGGCATTTCGGCATCGCCCGCCTTGGTCGGGGCGTACTTGCCCAGCTCCCACTTGGCGATTGCATTGCGGTGCACTTCGTCCGGGCCGTCCGCAAAGCGCAGCGTGCGCGCACCGGCATAGGCGGCCGCAAGCGGGAAGTCGTCGCACATGCCGCCGCCGCCGTGGACCTGCATGGCCCAGTCGATCACCTGGCAGGCCATCGACGGCGCCACCACCTTGATCATGGCGATCTCGTTCTTGGCGACCTTGTTGCCGGCCACGTCCATCAGCCAGGCGGCCTTCAGCGTGAGCAGGCGAGCCATGTCGATCTTGCAGCGGGCTTCGGCGATGCGTTCCTGCGTCACGGTCTGCGAGGCCACGGTCTTGCCGAAGGCCACGCGCGACGAGGCGCGCTTGCACATCAGTTCGAGCGCGCGCTCGGCCAGGCCGATCAGGCGCATGCAGTGGTGGATGCGTCCAGGGCCGAGGCGGCCCTGGGCGATTTCGAAGCCACGGCCTTCGCCGAGCAGAATGTTGTTGACGGGCACGCGCACGTTCTCGAAGTACATCTCGACGTGGCCGTGCGGCGCATCGTCGTAGCCCATCACGTTCAGCGGGCGCACGATGCGGATGCCCTTGGCATCGGCCGGCACGATGACCATGCTCTGCTGCGAGTGGCGCGGCGCATCGGGGTCGCTCTTGCCCATGGTGATGAAGACGGCGCAGCGCGGGTCGGCCGCACCCGAAATCCACCATTTGTGACCGTTGATCACGTATTCGTCGCCCTGGCGTTCGATGCGCGTGGCGATGTTGGTGGCATCGCTCGATGCCACTTCGGGCTCGGTCATCGCGAAGGCCGAGCGAATCTGACCTTCGAGCAACGGCTTGAGCCAGCGGGCCTTGATTTCTTCCGAGCCGTAGCGCGCGATGGTCTCCATGTTGCCGGTGTCGGGCGCCGAGCAGTTGAAGGCTTCACTCGCCCATGGCACCGCGCCCATGATCTCGGCCAGCGGGGCGTATTCCTGGTTGGTCAGCCCCGCGCCTTCATAGCCCGAGGCGGCGGCGCTGTCGACCGGCAGGAACAGGTTCCACAGGCCCTGGGCCTTGGCCTTTTCCTTGAGCTTCTCGACGGTCTTGAGAGCCGACCAGCGCTTGCCGGCGACCGTGTTGGCGGCCAGTTCGGCGTGGTACTCGGCTTCGGCCGGATAGATGTGGTCGTCCATGAATGCCTGGACGCGTTTCTGCAGGTCTTTGGTCTTGGCCGAGTATTCGAAATCCATCTTCGTCTCCTGGTGGGTGTGGGGCGGCTTATGCCTTTTGGGCAAACTGCCAGGCCATTTCGGCCATGGGGCGGGCGCCGCGGGCCGAAGCCACGGCTTGCTCGCTCGACGCGGTGCCGGCCTCGACCCGCTTGGCAATGCCTTGCAGGATCGCGGCCATGCGGAACAGGTTGTAGGCCTGGTAGAAATTCCAGTCGGGCGCCAGCGCCTCGGGTGTGCTGATGCGGGTGCGTTCGCAATAACGGCGGATGTATTCGCTCTCGGTGGGAATCCCCAGCGCGGCGACGTCCACACCGCCGATGCCGCGGCCCGTGGTGGGCGGCATGTGCCAGGACATGCAGTGGTAGCTGAAGTCCGCCAGCGGGTGGCCCAGCGTGGAGAGTTCCCAGTCGAGCACCGCGATGATCCGCGGCTCGGTGGCGTGGAACATCACGTTGTCGAGGCGATAGTCGCCATGGACGATCGACACCTTGCTCTCGTCGCGCGCGCTCGCCGGCATGTGGGCGGGCAGCCAGTCGATCAGGCGCTCCATGGCCTCGATGGGCTGGGAGAGTTCGCCGGTGCCGTCGGCCGAGGCCTTGTACTGCTTGCTCCAGCGGCCGATCTGGCGCTCGAAGTAGTTGCCGGGCTTGCCGTAGCCGGCCAGGCCGCGGGCGGCGAAGTCGACCGTGTGCAGCGCCGCGATGACGCGGTTCATCTCGTCGTAGTGGGCCGCGCGTTCGGCATTGCTGAAGCCGGGCAGCGACTGGTCCCACAGCACGCGGCCCTGCATGAACTCCATGACGTAGAAGGCGCGGCCGATGATGGCCTCGTCTTCGCACAGGCAGTACATGCGTGGCACGGGCACATCGGTGCCGGCCAGGCCGCTCATCACCTTGAACTCGCGCTCTACCGCGTGGGCCGAGGGCAGCAGCTTGGCGACCGGACCCGGCTTGGCGCGCATCACATAGCTTTGCGACGGCGTGACGAGCTTGTAGGTCGGGTTCGACTGGCCGCCCTTGAACATCTCGACCGCGAGCGGACCCTTGAACCCCTCGAGGTTCTTCTCGAGCCAGGCCGCGAGCGCGTCGACGTCGAAAGCGTGCTGTTGCGAGACGGCACGGGTGCCGATGAAGTTGGAGAAGTCCTGGCTCATGTCTGCGTCTGGCTTTTCAGTTCTCGGCTTCGGAAATGCGCCTCAAGGCTGCGCGGTCCAGCACGACCAGGCCGCCCTGTTCGATGCGGATGCTGCCCTCGCGCTCCATGGTCTTGAGTTCCTGGTTGACCCGCTGGCGCGATGCGCCCAGCAGCTGCGCCAGCTCTTCCTGCGCCAGCTGCAGGCCGATGCGCATCTGGTTGCCGTCTTCCAGGTTCGGCACGCCGTAGCTGCGCACGAGGTGAATGAGCTGCTTGGCCAGCCGTGCCCGCAGGGGCAGGGTGTTGAGGTCTTCCACCAGCCCGAACAGCGTGCGGATGCGGCGTGCCTGCAGCCGCATCAGCGCCTCGTACAACTCCACGTGCGAGGCCAGGATCTTCTGGAAGTCGGCGCGCGCCACGCACAGGATCGTGGTGTCGCCGTGCGAGTAGGAATCGTGCGTGCGCCGGTCCCCGTCGAACATCGCCACGTCGCCGAACCAGATGCCCGGCTCCACGTAGGTCAGCGTCACCTGCTTGCCGGAGACGGCCGTCGAACTCACGCGCACCGCGCCCTTGGCACAGGCGATCCAGTGTTCGGGAGGATCGCCGCGGGCAGCGATCAGGTCGCCGTCCTTGTAGCGTTTGACGAAGGCGCATCGGAGGATGTCGTGCCGTAGCGATGGAGATAGGGAAGAAAACCAGCGACCACTATTGATCGCTTCACGTTCTTCGATGGTAAGAATGGGGTCGTCCATTGGTCTGTCCTCTCGGCGACTGGAATGCTGGTGGGTGTCACGGGAGCGACGCCGTTTGGCGTTACTCGTACTGCGGCGGCTTCTTTTCGAGGAACGCGGCGATGCCGATGCCTGCGTTCGCATGGTGCAGGTTGCGCACGAAGTGGTCGCGCTCCTGCGAGAGCTGCGTGGCCAGCGTGGCGCCTCGCGCCTCGCTGAGCAGTTCCTTGATGCTGGCCAGCGAGTTCGGCGCGCGTGCATTGAGCTTCGCGGCCAGCGCCAGCGCACCTGCGAGCGCCTGGCCGTTTTCCGTGAGTTCGTTGACCAGGCCGAGCGCATGCAGACGCGGTGCGCCGATGCGCTCGCCGTTCATGAGCCATGCGCTCGCCAGCTGGCGCGGCAACTGCTGTCCCAGGTGCCAGCTCAGGCCGCCGTCGGGCGACAGCGCCACGTTGCTGTACGAGGCCGCGAACACCGCGTCACGGGCCGACACGACGAAGTCGCAAGCCAGCGCGAGCGAGAAGCCGGCACCGGCAGCCGCGCCTTCGACCGCTGCGATGACCGGCTTGGGAAAGGTGCGGATCGAATCGATCCAGTTGTGCAGGCCCTCGATGCTCTCGGCCTGCACCGAGCGGTCGAGCTGCCGGTTGGCCAGCAGCCGCTGCAGCGAGCCGCCGGCGCAGAACCATGCACCTTCGCCCACGATGACGACACTGCGGATCTCGGCGCTGTTCTCGGCGCCGTTGAGCGCCTCGATGCCCGCGGCATAGATTTCCGGACCCAGTGCGTTGCGCTGGGTGGGGTTTGCGATCGTCAGCACCATGGTGCTGCCTTCGCTTGTGCTCTTGAGTTCGGCGGTCATGTCTGTCTATTCTTCTTCGTGCAGCAGGCTCAGGCCCAACGCGCCGCGGCGGCGCAGCCACGGGCTCGGGCGATACCGCGGATCACCGTACACCGTCTGCAGGTTGAACAGCACTTCGAGCATGTTGGTCGGACCGTAGAGATTGCCCATGGCGAGCGGGCCGCGCGGATAGCCGAGTCCCAGCTGCACCGCGGTCTCGAGGTCGGCCGGCGTGCACACGCGCTGCTGGCACATGTCGGTGGCGATGTTGACGATGGTGCCGATCACGCGTTGCGTGACGAAGCCGCCGCTGTCGCGGATCACGCTCACTGCCTTGCCATCGCGCGCGAAGAGGGCGTGCGCGGCATCGCGGACGTCGCGGCGCGTCGCAGGGTTGGTGGCGAGTACGCGGCGCTTGGTAGCGTCGTCGTCGATGAGCATGTCGATGCCGACAGTGCGCGTGGCGTCCAGGCGCTCGACCGCTGCGACCGTGGTCACGTCGAAGCCCAGCGGCGCCACCAGGATCAGCGAGTGCGGCGCGGCCGCGGCGCCGCTGTCGATCTGCGCGCCCAGCGTGTTCACCAGGCGCAGCAGCTCGGCGCGGCGTGCTGCGCGCGGAGACACCCAGACCGAAGGCGTGCCCTCGACCACCGGCGCAGGGGCCTCGGGCGCCTGCTGCATCACGCCGTCGGTGTAGCGGTAGAAGCCTTCGTTGGTCTTGCGGCCCAGGGCACCCGCAGCCAGCCGCTGCGCGGTGATCACGCTCGGTCGAAAGCGCGGCTCCTCGAAATACTGGTGGTAGATCGACTCCATCACTGGATGCGACACGTCGAGAGCCGTCAGGTCCAGCAGCTCGAACGGGCCCAGGCGAAAGCCCGCCTGGTCCTTGAGGATGCGGTCGATGGTCGCAAAGTCGGTCACTCCTTCGCCGACGATGCGCAGCGCCTCGGTGCCATAGCCGCGGCCCGCGTGGTTGACGATGAAGCCCGGCGTGTCCTGTGCCTGCACGGCGCTGTGGCCCATCTGCACCGCGTAGCCGGCCAGTTGCTTGCAGACTTCGGGCGCGGTCTTGAAGCCCGCGACCACCTCGACCACCTTCATCAACGGCACGGGGTTGAAGAAGTGGAAGCCCGCGAAGCGCTCCGGGTGCTTGAGGCCGGCGGCGATGGCCGTCACCGAGAGCGACGAGGTGTTGGTGACCAGCGTGGCGGCCTCGCTCACCGAGCCTTCGAGCTCGCGGAACAGCTTGCGCTTGACTTCGAGGTCTTCGATGACCGCTTCGATCACCAGGTCGCAGCCGGCCAGAGCCTGGATGCTGTCGATCGCCTTGACGCGGGCGATCTGGGCATCGCGCGTGGCGGCGTCGATCTTGTTCTTCTCGTGCAGCTTGTTCCATTGCGCAACGAGGGCCTCGCGGCCGCGCTCGGCGGCGCCTGCGAAACTGTCGAGCAGCAGCACTTCGCTGCCTGCCTGGGCGGCGATCTGTGCGATGCCGCGACCCATGGCGCCTGCGCCGATGACGCCGATTCGGGTGTAGTTCACTGTCATTTGCTGGAGATTGATGCTGACGAAGACTCTGATTTTGCAGCCCCGTGCGGGTGGGGCGTGACGGGTTTAACGCGGGGGCGCGCTTTCAGGCCGCCCGGCGGCTGCGATCGATGGCCACGCTGAGCGATATGGCGACCAGCAGCAGGCCAAAACCGACCCAGCTCATCCATGCCCCGGCATCGTTGGCAAGCAGCCAGCCGCCGACCGCGGCGCCCACGGCCTGCCCGGTATAGATGCCGGAGCTGTTGAGCGCCACGGAGCCTGGTGCGAGGGCCGGCGCCAGACCCACCAGACGGGCCTGCTGGGCTGAGTTGGCGGAGAAGCAGCCCAACCCCCACGGAACGAGCACGACAGCCAGCCAGGCGAGCGTGGAGGCCAGCGGCCACAGCAGCAGGCTCGAGGCGATCAGCACGGTGGTAATCAGCACCATGCGGCCGGCGCCCACACGGTCGATGAAGCGGCTGACCATCATGTTGCCGACCAGCCCGCAGGCGCCGAACAGCGCCCACATCACGCTCAGCGTGGTGGCGTCCGCGCCGAAGCCTTGCTTGAGGACCGGGCCGAAATAACTGAACAGCACGAACTGGCCGGCCCCCTGCAGCGCCGTGACCGAAACGATGCCCATCAGCACCGGGCTGCGCAGCACGCGCGACCATGCTTCGGCGGTCAGAGCGGCGGGGCGGACGCCGTTCGGCAAGGTGAGCCAGACCGCTGTCGCGCTTGCGACACTGAGCGCCGCAATGGCCAGGAAGGCCATGCGCCAGCCCAGGTGGCCGCCGATCAGCGCGCCGATGGGCAGGCCCAGCACCGAGGCCATGGACCAGCCCAGGAAGACGAAAGTGACGGCGCGTCCGCGCTGCTCCGGCGGCACCAGCATGCCGGCGCAGGCCGCGGCCTGGGGCGTGAAGATGGCTGGAGCGACCACCGTGAGCATGCGCACCGGCAGCAGGGCGCCGAAGCTCGGCATCAGCGCGCAGAGGATGTGGCCCGCGGCGTACCAGAGCAGGCTGAGCGCCAGCAATTGGCGGCGGTCCCAGCCCGCGACCGCCGCAGCCAGCAGCGGTGCGCCGACGCACATCACTGCCGCTGCGGCCGTGATCAGCTGGCCCGCGGTGGCGGCCGTGACCGAAAGCGAGGTGCTGATTTCATTGAGCGTGCCGGGCACCACCATCACGCCCGTGCCGATCACGAAATTGCCGGCGAGCAGCGCCCAGAGTGCACCCCGGGGCGCCGGCCGGTTCACCGGCGAACCTGCAGCGCGCCGGGATTCACGATGTTCGTCGGGTTGCCGTTGATGTAGCTCACCACGTTGTCGAACGCCTGACCGAAGTAGCTCTCGTAGCTCTCCTGCTCGACGTAACCGATGTGCGGCGTACAGATGCAGTTCTCGAGCCGTAGCAACGCATGGCCTTGCAGCGGCGGCTCGCTCTCGAACACGTCGATGGCGGCCAGCCCGGGGCGGCCGCGGTTGAGCGCGGCGAGCAGGGCGTCGGCTTCGACCAGTTCGGCGCGCGAAGTGTTGACGAACAGCGCCGTCGGCTTCATGCGCGAGAGATCTTCCAGCGTGATGAGGCCGTTGGTCTCTTCGTTGAGCCGCAGATGCACCGACAGCACGTCGGCCGCGGCAAAGAACTCGTGGCGGTTCTGTGCGACCTGGAAGCCGTCGGAGCGGGCCTTGGCGCAACTGGCTTCACGGCCCCAGATCACGACCTGCATCCCGAAAGCCTGTCCATAGCGCGCCACCAGTTGGCCGATGCGGCCATAACCCCAGATGCACAGCGTCTTGCCCTTGAGCACCGAGCCGATCCCGAAGTTGGGCGGCATCGAGGCCGACTTGAGCCCCGACTGCTGCCACGCGCCGTGCTTGAGGTTGCTGATGTACTGCGGCAGCCGGCGCATGGCGGCCATGATGAGCGCCCAGGTGAGCTCAGCAGGCGCCTGCGGCGAGCCCGAGCCCTCCGCGACCGCGACGCCACGTTCCGTGCAGGCAGTAACGTCGATGTGCCCGGCGACACGCCCCGTCTGCGAGATGAGCTTGAGCTTCGGCAGCTTTTCGATCAGCTGGCGCGAGATCTGGGTGCGCTCGCGGATCAGCACGATCACGTCGGCATCCTTGAGGCGAACCGAAAGCTGCCCGATACCCTTCACCGTATTGGTATAGACCTTGGCCGCGTACGCGTCCAGCTTGGCGGCGCAGCGCAGTTTGCGCACGGCGTCCTGGTAATCGTCGAGGATCACAATGTTCATGGCGTGCCATTGTGCCTCGCAGCATTGGAATGTCGTGCCAGTGAACGTTTGGATACCCACCCCACAGCCGCTCGCAGGGGTGTTCTGGCTCAGTGAAGGCGGGTCGAACGAGGGGCCGCGGCCGCGGTCTCGGCGGTTTCGAGTGCGGCCAGCCGGTCGAGTTCGGCGCAGACATCGGCCATGCGGCCCGAGATCACGACGCGGTTGCTGCGCTGCTGGCCCATGCCGTCGACCACGCGAACCACGCGCAACGGACGCGCCGGCGCGGCGCTGGCTGCTGTGGGTGTTGCACCGCCGCCGGCGCGGGCGGTGCAGGCAGGGCGCACCGCCACGTAGCGAAGTCCGGTCGAGGATTCGGCAGCGTCGAGGCGATCCCTGCGGCGAGGACGGTGTGCCGGCATCAGGCGGCTGGCCAGCGATTGCAGCGGCATCCAGAAATCAGCGATGGCGAGGAGGGCGATTCCCATGTGAACTCCAAAAAAGTATGAGGTTGAACACAGGCAGGATTTCTTGAGTCGGCTGCGACAGGGTGATGGCGACTCTTCGCCATACGCCCGCCACCTGTCGCTGCCGGATGGGGTGCTGCAAAAAGCAGGCCGCGGGGCCTACATCAGCATGGTGTTGCGGATGAGCCCGACTGCGAGGCCTTCGATTTCGAAGGGCTCGCCGGGCTGGACGATGATGGTCGGGTAGTCGGGGTTCTCGGCGTGCAGCTCGATGACCTGCTTGTTGCGCTTCAGGCGCTTGACGGTCACTTCGTCGCCCAGGCGCGCAACCACGATCTGGCCATTGCGCGCTTCCTTGGTGGCCTGCACCGCGAGCAGGTCGCCGTCCATGATGCCGGCGTCGCGCATCGACATGCCGCGCACCTTGAGCAGGTAGTCGGGCTGGCGCTGGAACAGCGTGTTCTCGACGTAGTAGGTCTGGTCGACGTGCTCCTGCGCGAGGATGGGCGAGCCGGCTGCGACGCGGCCGATGAGCGGCAATGCCAGTTGGGCCATGCCGGGCAGCGAGAGCGAGAACTGGCCACCTTCGCGGTGGCGTGTTTCATTGAGCGAACGCAGGGCGTCGCCCTTGAGGCGGATGCCGCGCGAGGTGCCGCTCACGAGCTCGATGACACCCTTGCGCGCCAGCGCCTGCAAATGCTCTTCGGCGGCGTTGGCCGACTTGAACCCGAGCTCGGTGGCGATTTCGGCGCGCGTGGGCGGCGCACCGGTGCGTGCTATGGCGCTCTGGATCAGGTCCAGGATCTGCTGCTGGCGGGCTGTAAGCTTCACGGCGAACTGCATATGTGGTTCCTTGCGGCACTGGCTAGATATCCAGTAGCTGTATTTTTAACCAGTTTTTAAAAGTTGACAAGCTATGGTCAATTCCTCTTCGCCTGAATCGCGCCGCCGTGTCGTGGTTTTGGGCACGGGCGGCACCATTGCCGGCCGGGCCGCCAGTAGCGGCGACAACATCGGCTACACCGCGGGACAGGTCGGCGTGGCCGACCTGTTGGGCGGCATCGAGGCGCCTGAGGGCGTGTTGCTGGAAGCGGAGCAGGTCGCGCAGGTGGACAGCAAGGACATGTCGTTCGCCATCTGGCAGCAACTGGCCCGGCGCAGTGCGCACTGGCTGGCGCAGGCCGACGTGGCAGGCGTCGTGATCACGCACGGCACCGACACGCTCGAAGAGACCGCATTCTTCCTGCACTCGGTGCTGGCGCCCTCCAAGCCCGTGGTACTGACCTGCGCGATGCGCCCGGCGACCGCGCTGGCGCCCGACGGACCACAGAACGTGCGCGACGCCATCAGCGTTGCCGCGACGCAGGGCGCGCGAGGCGTAGCGGTGGTGTGCGCCGGCACGATCCACAGCGGCATCGACATCCAGAAGGTGCACACCTATCGGCCTGACGCCTTTGCTTCAGGCGATGCTGGGCCCGTCGGTTATGTCGAGGAAGGGGAGGTTCGCCTTGTCCGGTCTTGGCCGGAAGGCGCTGCATCACACGCGTCGAAGGTCTTCCTGGAGGCTGCGGTTCAGTGGCCCCGCGTCGAGATCGTCATGAGCCATGCCGGCGCCAGCGGTGCTGTGATCGATGCGCTGCTGCAGTTCGGCGGTGCCGATCCCGTGCGAGGACTGGTGCTTGCCGCCACTGGCAACGGCACCCTGCACCACGCGCTGGAAGCGGCTGCGCTCAAGGCGCAGGACGCAGGCGTTGCGGTTGTTCGCGCCACGCGTTGCGCCAACGGGCGCATCCTGCCGAAGGCCGGGGACGAGCTGCGCGATGCTGGCGCATTGACGCCCGTGAAGGCGCGCATCGCGCTGATGCTGGAACTGCTGGGGTGAAAGCAAAACCGCCCCGTACAGGGGCGGTTGGGAGGATCAGCTGTTCAGGGCAGCCAATGCACGTTGCGTGATTTCGTCCACCGTGCCCACACCCTTGATGGCGCGGTATTTCGGGGCGGCGGCCGGGTCGGCCTCGGCCCAGGCCGAGTAGTAGTCGACCAGCGGACGCGTCTGCTGGCTGTACACGTCGAGCCGTTTGCGCACGGTTTCTTCCTTGTCGTCCTCGCGCTGAATCAGTTCCTCGCCGGTCACGTCGTCCTTGCCTTCAACCTTGGGCGGATTGAACTTGACGTGATAGGTGCGGCCCGAGGCCGGGTGCGAGCGGCGGCCGCTCATGCGTTCGATGATGTCGCCGAAGGGCACGTCGATCTCGAGCACGTAGTCGAGCTTGACCCCCGCTGCCTTCATGGCATCGGCCTGGGGAATGGTGCGGGGAAAGCCGTCGAACAGGAAGCCGCCGGCGCAATCGGGTTGCGCAATGCGTTCCTTCACAAGATTGATGATCAGGTCATCGCTGACCAGTGCGCCGGCGTCCATGACGGCCTTGGCCTGCAGGCCGAGCGGCGTGCCGGCCTTGACGGCGGCGCGCAGCATGTCGCCGGTCGAGATTTGGGGAATGCTGTATTTCTGGCAGATGAAAGCCGCTTGCGTGCCTTTGCCCGCCCCGGGCGCGCCCAGCAAAATTAGTCTCATGGTTTCCTCGGACGGTTCTTGGATTTTGTGTCGCACCAAGCGTCGGCCCCAGGGCTGGGCTAGGCGGAGTTGCTTCGAGGATAGCACGCGTGCCCGCGAAGAATTTCCGCTGCCGGGCAGGCTGCGGAGCGTCTCAGGCGGGGGGTGCGGCGGCAAAGACGGCACGCACGCGCGCCAGATCTTCGGGCGTGTCGATGCCCGGTCCGGGGGCGACATGGCTCACATGCACCGCGATGCGATGGCCGTGCCATAGCGCGCGCAGCTGTTCGAGTGCTTCGGTGGCCTCGACAGGCGCCGGCGGCAGCGACGGAAACTTCCGCACGAAGCCCGCGCGATAGCCGTAGATGCCGATGTGGCGCAGCGGGGCGGGCGTGGGCAGCACCGCGGGGGCCGCGCCGTTTGCGGAGCCGTCGCGCCACCACGGGATCGGTGCGCGGCTGAAGTACATGGCGTTGCCTTGCGTGTCGAGCACGGCCTTCACCACGTTGGGGTTCATGAAGTCGCCGATCGAGTCGATCTCGTGGGCCGCTGTGCTCATCGCTGCTTCCGCATGGGTGGCCAGCGTTGATGCCACGGCGTCGATCAGCGCGGGATCGATCAGTGGCTCGTCGCCCTGTACGTTGACAACGATGTCGTCGCCGTCCAGGCCAAGCTGCTCACAGGCTTCGGCCAGCCGGTCGGTGCCGCTGGGGTGGTCCTGGCGCGTCAGGATGGCTTCGACGCCGTGCGCCTTGCACGCCGCAACGATCGAAGGATCGTCGCCGGCGACCACCACACGCGCCGCGCTGGATTCGCCGGCGCGCTGCGCCACGCGCACCACCATAGGCAAGCCAGCGATGTCGGCCAGCGGTTTGTTGGGAAGCCGTGTCGACGCCAGGCGCGCCGGCACCAGAACGGTGAAGCTCACAGCCCGAGCTCTTCGTCGGAGAGCGTGCGCGCTTCGTTCTCGAGCAGCACTGGAATGCCGTCGCGCACCGGATAGGCGAGGCGCGCGCTGCGCGAGCAGAGCTCCTGCTTCTCGGGGTTCCAGGTTAGCGGACCCTTGGTGACGGGGCAGACGAGCAGTTCAAGCAGCTTGGTATCCATCGAGCGATGATAGCTTTGCGTCGAGTGCGGTGAAGAATTCCGGCGAGGGCGCGAAGTGCAATGGCACTGCCAGCGCATCGGGCGCCTTGCGCCACACCTTGACGGCATCTTTTTCCGTGCAGACGATGGTGCGTTCGGTGGCGGCAGGGCGCTGCCAACTCCCGAAGTCAAAGTGGTCGGGCAGTGCGATGGTTTCGGCGAGCATCAGGCCGCGTGCGCGCAGCATGTCGAAGAAGGCCTCCGGCCGCGCAATGGCTGCCAGTGCCACCAGGGGCCGGCCTGCAAGGGTTGCCAGGGGCACGCGTTGTCCGCTGCCGGTCAAGGCGTCGTATGCGAGCGCGCGGGTAGCGGTGTAGCCGCCGGCGAACGCGGGCCGTGCGCCGCTGTGCAACACCAGATCGCATGGCCGCGGCCAGGCTTCGCGCAACGGGCCTGCAGGCAGTCGCCAGCCGTTGCCGATGCCGCGGTCGTCGAACACGCAGATCTCGATATCGCGACCCAGTGCCAGATGCTGCAGGCCGTCGTCGCTCACGACGACCTGCGTGGCCGGGTGGCTGGCGAGCAGGGCGCGCGCCGCATCGATGCGTTTGCGCGCCACGAACACCGGCGCCTTCGTGGCATGGTGAATCAGCGCAGGTTCGTCGCCGACATCCTGTGGATCGCTGTCGCCGAGCACCTCGCGGCAATCGTCGGTGCGCCGGCCGTAGCCGCGCGACACCACGCCGACCGTCAGTCCTCGCGCCTGCAGATGCTGGACGACGGCCATCACGACCGGTGTTTTCCCCGCTCCACCCGCGATCACGTTGCCGACCACGATCACCGGGACGGGCACCCGCTCGGTCCGCAGCCATCCCAGCCGATAGAGCCAGCCCCGCACCGCGAAGAGCGCGGCATATAGCAACGACAATGGCCACAGCAGGCAAGCCAGCGGGCCTCGGCGCAGCCAGGCACGCTGCAGCCGCGAGGCGGACGGCGAACCCGCCTTGCTGCTGCTGCGGCCGTCGGAAGGCACTCAGTGCCCGGCTTGTGCCGTCGACTGGGCGGCGAAGGTGATCTGCATCATGCCGGCGCGGCGCGCGGCCTCCATCACCGTCACCACGGCCTGGTGCGGGCTGGTCGCGTCGGCGCTGATGATCACCACGCTGTCCTTGCCGCCGGTGGCCGCGGCGGCGAGGGCTGCCGTCACGGTTTCCACGCTGCGGTCGGCCACCGGGCTCTTGTTGATCGAGTAGCGGCCGTCGGCCGACACCGCCACGATCACTTCCTTCGGATAGTCACGCTGCGCGTCGACGTCTGCCGTCGGCAACCTCAGCTGCATTTCGGTGAACTTGCTGTAGGTGGTCGACAGCATCAGGAAGATGAGGATCACCAGCAGCACGTCGATGAACGGGATCAGGTTGATCTCCGGCTCGTCGCGCGCACCATGGCGGAACTGCATGCGGGCGCGGGTCATGACAAGCCTCCGCCGGGCCGCCCCAAGGAGGCGGCGGCCCCCTCGGGGGGCAGCGCAGCACACGCAGTGGCAAGCGTGGGGGTCATCATTTGCGCAGTGCGTTCAGGTGGCGGGCGAAGCGCTCGCCGGACAGTTCGAGGTTCAGCAGGTATTCGTCGACGCGGCTGCGGAAGTAGCGCCAGAAGATCAGCGTCGGAATGGCCACGATCAGGCCGAAGGCCGTGTTGTAGAGCGCGATCGAGATGCCGTGCGCCAGCTGGGCAGGATTACCCGAGCCGACAGCGCCGCTGCCCGGCGACTGCGAACCGAAGATCTCGATCATGCCGATCACCGTGCCCAGCAACCCCAGCAGCGGGGCTGCCGAGGCGATGGTGGCCAGCGCCGGCAGGTAGCGCTCCAGCTTGTGCGCCACCGTGCGGCCCGAGGCCTCCATGGCGGCACGCAGATCGTCTTCGGTACAGCGCGGGTTGGCGTTCAGCGCACGCAGGCCGGCGGCCAGCACCTGGCCGAGCATCGAGTTGCGTTCAAGTTTGGTCACGATGTCCGGGCCGGGAATGGCCCCGTGCGACACGGTGATGGTTTCGTCGAGCAGCTTCGGCGGAAGTACCCTCACGGTCTTCAGACTCGTGAAACGTTCTATAACCAGCGCGAGCGCAATGACCGAACAAGCGAGCAAGGGCCAGATTGGCCAACCCGCGGCAACTATGATGGAAAACAAGAAAAAATCCTCCGGCCCGTAGACTGCAAATGCGCGGCGATTATCCACCGAGCCCACCATCGGCACGCACCTTGTTTTTGTGTCGGCAAGGACGCACAGATTCTGTGGATAACTTTGTGATTAACCTGCTACGCAACTCGTCCGGGCCCGCATGGGGCGGCCTTTCTGCTAGATCGACTGAATTTTGAGCAGCACTTTTTTTAATGAAATCAACGGCTTGCACGAGAAACCGTGCGTTTGCCTCGCTCCAGGGGCTGACGCGGGGCCGCATGCGGCCTGTTGTGGACGAGTGGCATCTGGCCGAGCGTGCATTCTGTGAACTTGCGTGAATCGAACTCCGCGCCGGGGCCGCGCGTCTGGGCCGTCGGCGCGTTGTGCCGGGCGGTGGCCGACGCACTCGACGCGCGCTTCAATCCGGTCGCGGTGCGGGGCGAAATTTCCGGCTTCTCGCGAGCCTCAAGCGGACATTGTTACTTCTCGCTCAAGGACGAGTCCGGCCAGCTGCGCTGCGCGATGTTCCGCCGCGCTGCCGGTTTGCTCGACTTTTCGCCGCGCGATGGCGATCAGGTCGAAGTGCGTGGGCGCCTTGCGGTGTATGAGCCTCGCGGCGATCTGCAACTGGTGGTCGAGAGCTTGCGGCGGGCCGGGCAGGGCGCCCTGTTCGAGCAGTTCATGCAGCGCAAGGCACGCCTGGAAGCCGAAGGCCTGTTCGATCCAGCGCGCAAGCGGGCGTTGCCGGCCATGCCGCGGGCGGTCGGCATCGTCACGTCGTTGGGCGCGGCGGCCTTGCACGATGTAGTGACGGCGCTGCGAAGGCGTGTTCCGCACATCCCGGTCGTGCTCGCACCGGCGGCAGTGCAGGGAGTCGGCGCACCAGCCGAGCTGGTGCGGGCGTTGCAGTCGCTCTACCGCCTCGAACCTGCCGTCGACGTGATCCTGCTGGTGCGTGGCGGTGGCTCCATCGAAGACCTTTGGGCTTTCAACGACGAGACGCTGGCGCGCACCATCGTGCAGAGCCCGGTGCCGCTGATCAGCGGCGTGGGCCACGAAACCGACTTCACCATCGCCGATTTCTGCGCCGACCTGCGCGCGCCCACGCCCACGGCCGCGGCAGAACTGGTGAGCGCGCCGCGCGACCTGTGGCTCGGTGCACTCGATCTGCTCGACGAGCGGCTCGGCGATGCGCTGGATGGGCGCCTCGACGCGCTCGGGCAGCGCATCGACCAAGCCGCGGGACGCCTGGGCCGCCCCTCGAACCTCGTGGCGCGGCAGCAGCTCCGATTGGCGCATCATGCGCAGCGCCTGCGGTATGCGGTGCTGTCGAGACGGGAGCGCCTGTCGCAGACGCCGCGGTCGATCGCGGCCGACTTTCCCTTGCGGCTGGGGCGCGCACTGGTTCAGCGTCGCGAGCGCCTGGAGAGCATGGCCTTGCGTTTGCGGCTGCTCGACCCGGCCCTGGTCTTGCAACGCGGCTATGCGTGGCTGACCGACACAGACGGTCATGCGATCGTCAGCGCAACGCAACTGGCGGCGGGCGACGCCGTCAAGGCGCGGCTTGCTGATGGCGAAGTCGACCTGACCGTCACGCCGGGCGATGCAACGGGCACACGTCCGACGCTGCCTCGCTAATTACTTCCTAGAATCGCTGATTCCTACAACCAACCCGCGAGAAAAAAATCATGGAACATGTGCTCCCACCCCTGCCTTACGCCCTCGACGCACTGGCGCCCGAGTATTCGAAGGAAACCCTCGAATACCACTACGGCAAGCACCACAACGCCTACGTGGTGAACCTCAACAACCTGCAGAAGGGCACCGAGTTCGAATCGATGACGCTCGAGGAGATCGTCAAGAAGTCCAGCGGCGGTATCTACAACAACGCCGCACAGATCTGGAACCACACCTTCTTCTGGAACTGCATGAAGCCCCAGGGCGGCGGCGCTCCGACCGGTGCCCTGGGCAAGGCCATCGACGCCAAGTGGGGCAGCTACGACGCGTTCAAGGAAGCCTTCGTGAAGTCGGCCGTGGGCAACTTCGGCTCGGGCTGGACGTGGCTGGTGAAGAAGGCCGACGGCTCGCTGGACATCGTGAACATGGGCGCCGCGGGCACGCCGCTGACCACCGGCGACACCCCGGTGCTGACGGTGGACGTGTGGGAACACGCCTACTACATCGACTACCGCAACCTGCGCCCGAAGTTCGTCGAGACCTTCCTGGCCAAGCTGGCGAACTGGGACTTCGCGGCGAAGAACTTCGGCTGAGCCCGGGTTTCTCCAGCAAAAAGCCGACCCATGGGTCGGCTTTTTTGAGGGCTTGAGACGGCAGATGCTCAGCGCTTGCCGGCTGCGAACAACTCGCCGCCGAGCTTGGCTCCCTTCTTGATGTTCTTCTTGGCGAACCAGCCCTGGTTCATTTCGAGCACGTAGCGCACCGGCTCCAGCGAGCAATGCGAGTTCTCGGTCATGGGCTGCATGTCGACCAGGTTGACGATGCGGCCGTCCTCGGCCACGAACGCAGCGGTCAGCGGCAGGATCGTGTTGCGCATCCAGAAGCATTGCGTTGCAGGCTGCTCGAACACGAAGATCATGCCTTCAGCCTGCGGCATTTCCTTGCGGAACATCAGGCCGATTTCGCGTTGCAGGGGCGTTTGCGCGATCTGCGCGTCGATCTTGTACAGGCCGACCGACAACTGCGTGCGTGGCAGGTCGGTCTGGGGTTGCTGCTGGGCATGAGCCGGCATCAAAAAGGACGCAGACACGAGGAGCAGGGCGGCGAGACGCTGGAACATCGGGGACAACTCTTTCAGAGCGGGGCGAAGCCCAGCCCGTAACCAATAAAAATGCCCGCTGATGCGGGCATTGCCGGTGAGCTGGAAAGCTTACACCTTCTTGGCGGCAGCCGTGTGGGCCTTGGCCACGTGGCGAACCTTATGCTTCTTGGCAGCGGCGTGCTTCTTGGCGGGCGCGTGCTTGGCCATCTTGGGAGCGGCTGCGGCGGGAGCGGCCGCGGGTTCGGCTTGTTGAGCGAAAGCACCGACGGCGAAGAAACCGGCGACCAGGGCTGCGAGCAGCTTGTTCATGAACATATCCTTTGAAATTCGTTGATCTGGATTGCCCTCCCTGCGGAAGGTAGACATTCAACGAAAGCCGTTTCGCGCGGTTGACAGCCACGCAGCTCCCTCGATCAAAAAAAAAAGCGCTCGGAAGAGCGCTTTTTTTTGGGAGGCAGACCGAATTACTGCGGGGTGCCGCCTTGGGTCGACTTGCGCTTGATGCTGCCGTCCTTGTTGCGACGACGCTGGTCGCGGGTTTCAGCGCGCTTCTCGCCAGAGGCAGCAGCCTTGTCGGTGCCGATGGCGCCGCCTTCGGGCGTCTTGGCTTCGTCGCCGCCAGCAGCCTTGACCTGGCCAGCGGGCTTGGCAGCCTTCTTGGCTTCAGCACGTTGCTGCGACTTGCTGTTGGTGGCGTTACCTTGTTCGGGCGTCGTACCGGCCGGGTTTTGGGCGTAGGCGCCAGCGGCGAACAGGCCAGCGATCATGACTGCGAGAATTTTGCTCATTGATGATTCCTCTATCGAGAATTGGTTGGAAACGCCTCCCGGCGAGCAGAAGGTCAGCCACTAACGAGCCCATTGGCTCGCCGGTTGACAAACGCTTGCTGATGGGCTGCGTCTAAAATGTACAGCGATTTGTTCACAGTCTGTACAGCGAATCCACGCCGTGTCTGAATTCGCTGACAGTCGTCAAAAATTACGTCAATTCCGGAGCCATCCCCTCTCATGACCAGTTACCAGCACATCAAAGTCCCGACCGACGGCCAGAAGATCACGGTCAACGCCGACAACTCGCTCAATGTGCCTGACCAACCGGTCATTCCCTTCATCGAAGGCGACGGCACTGGCCTGGACATCACCCCGGTGATGTTGAAAGTGGTGGATGCGGCGGTGGCCAAGGCCTACGGCGGCAAGAAAAAGATCCACTGGATGGAGGTCTATGCCGGCGAGAAGTCGACCAAGGTCTATGGTCCCGACGTCTGGCTCCCCGAGGAAACGCTGCACGCCGTGCGTGACTATGTGGTTTCCATCAAGGGCCCGCTGACCACGCCCGTCGGCGGCGGCATCCGCTCGCTGAACGTCGCGCTGCGCCAGGAACTCGACCTTTATGTCTGCCTGCGTCCCATCCAGTACTTCGAGGGCGTACCCAGCCCGGTGCGCGAGCCGCACAAGACCAACATGGTGATCTTCCGCGAGAACTCGGAAGACATCTACGCCGGCATCGAGTTCGAAGCCGAGAGCGACAAGGCGAAGAAGCTCATCAAGTTCCTGCAGGACGAAATGGGCGTCAAGAAGATCCGCTTCCCCAATACCTCGGGCATCGGCGTCAAGCCCGTGTCGAGGGAAGGTACCGAGCGTCTCGTGCGCAAGGCGTTCCAGTACGCCATCGACAACGACAAGCCCAGCGTCACCCTGGTGCACAAGGGCAACATCATGAAGTTCACCGAAGGTGGCTTCCGTGACTGGGGCTACGGCCTCGCCGCCAAGGAATTCGGCGCCGAACTGATCGACGGCGGGCCGTGGATGAAGTTCAAGAACCCGAAGACGGGCAAGGAAATCACCGTCAAGGACAGCATTGCCGACGCCTTCCTTCAGCAGATCCTGCTGCGTCCTGCCGAGTACAGCGTGATCGCCACGCTCAACCTCAACGGCGACTACGTGTCCGACGCCCTGGCCGCGCAGGTGGGCGGCATCGGCATCGCCCCGGGCGCGAACCTGAGCGACACCGTCGCCATGTTCGAGGCCACCCACGGCACGGCACCCAAGTACGCTGGCAAGGACTATGTGAACCCCGGTTCCGAAATCCTCTCGGCTGAAATGATGCTGCGCCACATGGGCTGGAAGGAAGCCGCCGACCTCATCATCAGCTCGATGGAGAAATCGATCGCCAGCAAGAAAGTCACCTATGATTTCGCGCGCCTGATGGACGGCGCCACGCAGGTGAGCTGCTCGGGATTCGGGCAGGTGATGATCGATCACATGTAATTGCCATGGTTGCTCGTCGATGCCTGCCGGCGTCGAGCATCAAGCCCCTGAGCTGCCGAAAGGCGTTCAGGGGCTTTTTCATTCATGTGCTCGCCTGAGCTCGTTTCCTGGCGAATTCTCCGGAAATTCCGTCGTCATTCACGGTGCAAGACCCTTGATTTGTCGAATACACGTCACCAAGTCTTCCTGCGCCGGCACGGCGCTTGCACGCTCTATAGAATCATTTTCATGGCAACGAGAATTCCAAAAACTCCCAGCACCCCCCCGGCCCAAAAACCGGCCGGGGATGACGGGGATTCGGTCGTCCTGGAGCGCCGGCCGCAAAAAACCGCGCCGCCCCAGATGTACCAGGTGGTGATGCTGAACGACGACTACACGCCAATGGAGTTCGTGATCGTCGTGCTGCAGGAATATTTCAGCAAGGATCGCGAAACCGCGACTCAGATCATGCTCAAGATCCACCTCGATGGCCGAGGCGTCTGTGGGGTTTATTCCCGCGACATGGCGGCCACCAAGGTCAACCAGGTGATGGAGGCCGCACAGCAGGCCGGGCATCCACTCCAATGCGTCAGTGAACCTGTTGCATGAACCAGTTGAATTGCGCAAGCTCCAACCCATCTGAGAACTTATTTACAGCAAGGCAAAAGGAAATCACATGATTGCCCAAGAACTGGAAGTCAGCTTGCACATGGCCTTCGTCGAGGCCCGGCAGCAGCGCCACGAGTTCATCACCGTGGAGCATCTGCTGCTCGCTTTGCTGGACAACCCGAGCGCCGCGGAGGTTCTGCGCGCCTGCTCGGCCAACGTCGACGACCTGCGGGCGTCGCTCACCAACTTCATCAAGGACAACACGCCCCAGGTGGCGGGTACCGACGATGTAGACACTCAGCCCACGCTGGGTTTCCAGCGCGTGATCCAGCGCGCCATCATGCATGTGCAGTCCACCGGCAACGGCAAGAAGGAAGTCACCGGCGCCAACGTGCTGGTCGCGATCTTCGGCGAGAAGGACTCGCACGCCGTGTACTACCTGCACCAGCAGGGCGTCACCCGCCTCGACGTGGTCAACTTCATTGCCCACGGCATCAAGAAGAGCGATCCGCCGGAAGCCGTCAAGGGCAGCGGTGAAGCGCCTTCGGGCGAGGGCGAGGAAGGCGGCGGCGAACGCAACGAGAAGGCATCGCCGCTCGAGCAGTTCACGCAGAACCTCAACCAGATGGCCAAGGACGGCAAGATCGATCCGCTGATCGGCCGCGAGTATGAGGTCGAGCGCGTCATCCAGATCCTGTGCCGCCGGCGCAAGAACAACCCGCTGCTGGTGGGTGAAGCTGGCGTGGGCAAGACCGCCATCGCCGAGGGCCTGGCATGGCGCATCACGCAGGGCGACGTGCCGGAGATCCTGGCCGAGTCGAACGTGTTTTCGCTCGACATGGGCGCGCTGCTGGCCGGCACCAAGTACCGCGGCGATTTCGAGCAGCGCCTGAAGGGCGTGCTCAAGTCGCTCAAGGACAAGCCGAACGCCATCCTGTTCATCGACGAAATCCACACCCTGATCGGTGCGGGCGCGGCTTCGGGCGGCACGCTCGATGCGTCGAACCTGCTGAAGCCGGCGCTTTCCAGCGGCCAGCTGAAGTGCATCGGCGCGACCACCTTCACGGAATACCGCGGCATCTTCGAGAAAGACGCGGCCCTGTCGCGCCGTTTCCAGAAGGTCGACGTGGTCGAGCCGTCGGTGCAGGAAACCGTCGACATCCTGAAGGGCCTGAAGTCGCGCTTCGAGGAGCACCATGGCGTGAAGTACGCGGTGGCGGCCCTGCAGGCTGCGGCCGAGCTCAGCGCCAAGTACATCAATGACCGCCATCTGCCCGACAAGGCGATCGACGTCATCGACGAAGCCGGTGCTGCTCAGCGCATCCTGCCGCCGAGCAAGCGCAAGAAGACCATCAGCAAGACGGAAGTCGAGGAAATCGTCGCGAAGATCGCGCGCATTCCCCCGGCCAACGTCAGCAACGACGACCGCGGCAAGCTGCAGACCATCGAGCGCGACCTCAAGAGCGTGGTGTTCGGCCAGGACAAGGCACTCGAAGTGCTGGCCTCCGCGGTCAAGATGGCGCGTTCCGGCCTGGGCAAGGGTGACAAGCCGATCGGCTCGTTCCTGTTCTCCGGTCCCACGGGCGTCGGCAAGACCGAAGCCGCGAAGCAGCTCGCCTACATCATGGGCATCGAGCTGATCCGCTTCGACATGTCGGAGTACATGGAGCGCCATGCGGTGAGCCGGCTGATCGGCGCGCCTCCGGGCTACGTCGGGTTCGACCAGGGTGGCCTGCTGACCGAGGCTGTCACGAAGAAGCCGCACTCGGTGCTGCTGCTCGACGAAATCGAGAAGGCGCACCCGGACATCTTCAACGTGCTGCTGCAGGTCATGGACCATGGCACGCTGACCGACAACAACGGACGCAAGGCCGACTTCCGCAACGTCATCATCATCATGACGACGAATGCGGGCGCCGAGACCATGAACAAGGCGACCATCGGCTTCACCAACCCGCGCCAGGCGGGCGACGAAATGGGCGACATCAAGCGCCTGTTCTCGCCCGAATTCCGCAACCGGCTGGATGCCATCGTCAACTTCAAGGCGCTCGACGAGAACATCATCCTGCGCGTGGTCGACAAGTTCCTGCTCCAGTTGGAAACGCAGCTCAGCGAGAAGAAGGTGGAAGTCACCTTCAGCGACAAGCTGCGCAAGCATCTGGCGAAGAAGGGCTTCGATCCGTTGATGGGCGCGCGCCCGATGCAGCGCCTGATCCAGGACACGATCCGTCGTGCACTGGCCGACGAACTGCTGTTCGGTCGCCTGACCGACGGCGGCCGCCTCGAAGTCGACCTCGACGACAAGGACGAAGTGCTGCTCGACATCCAGCCGCTTCCGAAGAAGGAAGGCAAGCAGAAGCCCGAAGCAGAGGAAGCAGCAGCAGGGTGAGCCCACTGCGGTTCCAGGAATGAAGTCAAAGGCCGGTAGCATCGCCACCGGCCTTTTTCTTTTGGGCCAGCCATATCGCACAGCCATTCCAACCGCTTTTTCGCCTTGATCCTCCCCGAACTCAGCCACGAATGGAAAACCGGCCTCTCCCTCGCGTGGAGCGGCTACATCGCAGTGCTGTCGATCTGGATCGTGATGCAGAAGCGCGCGCCGGTGTCCACCATGAGCTGGATCCTGTCGCTCGCGCTGCTGCCGTTCGCGGGCTTCGTCATCTACTACTTCCTCGGGCCGCAGCGCCTGCGAAAGCAGCGGCTCAAGCGCCTGCGCAGCCGCGCCAGCGCCTTCGCCCAGGCCGACGTGGCGCGGCTGCGCGATGCGGCGCAGAACGCCCCGCCGGCCCTGCAGCAGATGGCGAAGCTCGGCACGGCGACCTGCGGGCTGCCGGTGTCGAGCGCGGTCGATGTCGAATTGCTCTCGGGCGGGGCGCGCACCTTCGATGCGATCTTCGAGGCCGTGCGCGCCGCACGGAACCACGTCCACCTCGAGTACTACATCTTCGAGCCCGACAGGATCGGCACCGCGCTGCGCGACCTGCTGGTCGAGCGCGCGAAGCAGGGCGTGACGGTGCGCCTGCTGATCGATGCACTGGGCTCCAAGCGCGTCGGTCGCAAGTTCATGGCGCCGCTGCACGAGGCGGGCGTCAAGGTGGCGCTGTTCCACGACACCAAGATCGGCCGCCGCCTGCGCCCCGTGACCAACTACCGCACGCACCGCAAGATCGTTGTGTGCGACGGTCGGGTGGGTTTCACGGGCGGCGTGAACATCACCGATGAGGAAGACAAGCGCACCCGGCCCGATGCGTACCACGACGTGCACCTGCGCATCGAGGGCAGCGCCGTGCGCTGGCTGCAGACCACCTTCCTCGAAGATTGGACCTACGCCACCGGCGAAGACCCGCGTGGCATGGACGACGCGATGAGCGCGATGCTGCCGCAGCTCGAAGCCGGCGATATCCCGGTGCAGATCGTCACCAGCGGCCCCGACAACGCGATGGAGGCCATCCACCGCATGCACGTCGAGGCCATCCATTCGGCCACGCACCGCGCGTGGCTCACCACGCCGTACTTCGTGCCGGGCGAGCCCGCGCTGATGGCGCTGACCAGCGCCGCGCTGCGCGGCGTCGACGTGCGGCTGCTGGTGCCGCGCCGCAGCGACTCGGCCATCGTGAGTGCGGCGGCGCGCTCATATTTCGACGAGCTGATCGCCGCCGGCGTGAAGGTCTGGGAGTACAAGGCGCGCATGCTGCACTCCAAGACCCTGGTGGTCGATGACCATTGCGCGATGATCGGCACCGCGAATTTCGACAACCGCAGCTTCCGCCTCAACTTCGAGGTGTGCGCGGTGGTTTATGGTCCGGAACTGGCCCGGCCGCTGGCGGCGCAGTTCGAGACCGACCTGCACAGTTCCGGCGCGGTGCGCGCCCACCGGCCACAGAATTTCTGGATTCGCCTCGGCGATGCGATTGCGCGCCTGTTTTCACCCTTGCTCTGAATGAACCACACCTTTCTCTGGCACGACTACGAAACCTTCGGCGCGGTGCCGCGCCGCGACCGGCCCTCGCAGTTCGCGGCCATCCGCACCGACGCCGAACTCAACGAAGTCGGCGAGCCGCTGATGATCTATTGCAAGCCCGCGCCGGACTACCTGCCCAGCCCCGAGGCCTGCCTCATCACCGGCATCACGCCGCAGGTATGCCTGGAACGCGGCATTCCCGAGCATGAATTCGCCGCGCACATCGAGCGCGCCTTCTCGCAGCCCGGCACCATCGGCGTGGGCTACAACACCATCCGCTTTGACGACGAGGTCACGCGCTTCCTGTTCTGGCGCAACCTGATCGACCCGTACGCGCGCGAATGGCAGAACGATTGCGGCCGCTGGGACCTGCTCGACGTGGTCCGCCTCACCTATGCGCTGCGCCCCGACGGCATCGAATGGCCGAAGAAGGAAGACGGCAAGCCCAGCTTCAAGCTCGAGGACCTGGCGCGCGCCAACGGCCTGCTGCACGAATCGGCGCACGATGCGCTGTCCGACGTGCGTGCCACCATCGCGTTGGCCCGGCTGATCCGCGACAGGCAACCCAAGCTGTTCGACTTCGCCTTCGGCCTGCACAGGAAGGCCCGCGTCGCCAGCGAACTCGGCCTGCCCGCGATGCGCGAGACGGCAAAGCCCTTCCTGCACGTGTCGGGCATGTTCCCGGTCGAGCGCGGCTGCCTGGCCGTGATGTGGCCGCTGGCCAGCCATCCCACCAACAAGAACGAACTGCTGGCCTGGGACCTGGCCCATGACCCGAGCGAGCTGCGCGACATCGACGTCGAGACCCTGCGACTGCGCCTCTTCACCCGCACGGCCGACCTGCCCGAAGGTGTCGTGCGCCTGCCCTTGAAGGGCATCCACCTCAACAAGTCGCCGATGGTGGTCGGCAACCTGCGCACGCTCGCGCCGGCCATGGCAGGGCGCTGGGGCGTCGATCTCGACACTGCCATGCGCCACGCCGCGATCGCACGCGACCTGCCCGACATGAGCGCCATCTGGTCGCAGGTCTACGCCCGGCCCAAGGAGGCCACGCCCGACGTCGACGAAGACCTCTACGGCGGCTTCGTCGGCAACGCCGACCGCCGGCGCCTGAACCAGCTGCGCAACCTGTCGCCCGAAGAGCTGGCCAAGGACCGCACCGGCTTCGACGACGGCCGGCTCGACGAGATTCTTTTCCGCTATCGCGCACGCAACTGGCCGGAACTGCTGAACGAAGACGAAAACGAGCGCTGGGAAGCTCTGCGCGTGGCCAAGCTCTTCAAGGGCGAGGGCGGGGCGCGCACCATCGAGATGCTGTTCAGCGAGGTTGACGCGCTCTCCGAGAACGCCGACGAGCGCGGAGAGGAAATCCTCGGCGCGCTATACGAATATGCCGAGGCCATCGCGCCCGAGGCCTGAGCATGCCGGCTGCGCCATCGGCGCGTATACGAGCATCTCGCCCGGCGCGCTGCTCTAGAGCTTGATGCCGGCGGCCTTGACCGTCGGCCCCAGCACATCGACCTGTTCCTTGACGAAGCCGTTGAATGCGGCCACCGATTCCGGCTTGGCGACGATGCCCAGCTCGGTCAGCTTCTTCTGGATTTCGGGCATCACCAGCACTTCGTTGCAGGCGGCATTGAGCCGGGTCACAACGTCCGCCGGCAGCTTGGCGGGGCCCGACAGGCCGAAGAAGTTCTCGAGCACCAGCTTCGGTTGATGCAGCTCGACCATCGTCGGCACATCGGGCATCAGCGGCGAGCGCTGCGCGCCCGTCGCCGCGAGCGGCACCAGCTGGCCGCTCTTGAAGAAGGGCACGTACGAGGTGATGACGTCGATGCCCACTGGAATGGTGTTGGCGATCAGGTCGGTGCTCATCGGTGCACCGCCGCGGTAGGGCACGTGCACCATGTTGAGCCCGGTGATCTTCTTCAGCAGCTCGCCGTGGATGTGACCGATGGAGCCCGGGCCGCCCGAGCCGAAGTCCAGGTGACCTTCCTTGCGCGCCATCGCCTCCAGGTCGGCATAGCTCTTCAGGCCCGACTGCTTGCTCGCCATGATCACCAGCGGCGCGGCACCCAGGTAGGCCACGTGGGTGAAGCCCGTCACCGGGTCGTAGGGCTGCTTGTCGAGCGTGAACGGTCCGAGCGCGATCGGCGTGGTGTTCGAGAGCATCAGCGTGTAGCCATCGGCGGTCGAAGACGACACCTGCGCGCCGCCGATGGTGCCGCCGGCCCCCGGCTTGTTGTCGACGACCACGGGCTGCCCGAGCTTCTTCGCGAGCTGCTCCGCCATCACGCGCGCCAGCACGTCGCTGGAGCCGCCCGGCGGAAAGGTCACGATGATCTTGATCGACCTGTCGGGCCATTGTGCGAAAGCGGGAAGGGCGGCCGAGGCGACGCCTGCGGCAAGAATCTGCAGTGCGCCGCGGCGCGTGGGATGAAGGTGGGGCATGGCGTTCTCCGCTGACGGACAAGAATGAGGCCTTTAGCAGGAATCGGGCCGCCGGCTTATGCTGGCCGGATGCCCGCCACCCCAGCCGCGCACAATGCGCTCACCGACTTCGCCACGCGCCACCGCAAGCTCTTCGTGCTCACCGGCGCGGGCTGCAGCACCGATTCGGGCATTCCCGACTACCGCGACGTGGATGGCGAATGGAAGCGCCCGTCACCCGTCACCTACCAGGCCTTCATGGGCGAGGAATCCACGCGAAAGCGCTACTGGGCGCGCAGCCTGATCGGCTGGCCGACCATGGCGGGAGCGCGGCCCGGCGCAGCGCACCGCGCATTGGCGAAGCTGGGCGACGCAGGCCGCGTCGGCCTGCTGCTCACGCAGAACGTCGATGGCCTGCATGAAGCCGCGGGCAGCCGGGGCGCCATCGACCTGCACGGGCGCATCGACACCGTGCGCTGCATGGGCTGCGAGCGGCGCACGCCGCGCTCCGGATTGCAGCTCGAACTGCGACAGCGTAACCCCCGCTGGGCCGAGCTGGAGGCCCGCGCCGCGCCGGACGGCGACGCCGACCTCGAAGGCCGCGATTTCTCCAACTTCGACGTGCCCGCCTGCTCGCACTGCGGCGGCTTGCTCAAGCCCGACGTGGTGTTCTTCGGCGAGAGCGTGCCCAAGGAGCGCGTCACCGCCGCCTTCGCCGCGCTGGAAGAGGCCGATGCGGTGCTCGTGGCCGGCTCGTCACTGATGGTCTATTCGGGCTTCCGCTTCGTGCAGGCGGCGGCCGCGGCGGGCAAGCCGGTGGCGGCGGTGAACCTGGGGCGCACGCGAGCCGATGCGCTGCTTTCGCTGAAGGTCGAGCGCCCCGTCGGCGAGGCGCTGACGGCGCTGGTGCAGCAGCTTGCCTAGCTCCGGCTGGGCGTGCCGATCAGGGCGCGGACGAAAGCATCCACCGCCGCGGTGTAGGCGCCGGGCAGCCCCAGTTCGGAATTGATCTGCGCATGCGAAAGATCTTCCGGGGCCACTTCCGCACGGCCACCGGTTGCGGCGATGCGCGCCGCGAACTGCTGGGCCTGCGTGCATGAGCCGTCGCGGCGCTGGGTGGAGCACACCAGCAGCATCGGCGGCGCGCCGGGCGCAAGGGCATCGGTGGGCGACACGGTGCGCCAGAAGGCGGGATCGTTGCCGAACACGCGATCGTAGAAGGGCATGTGGCGGCGCTGCATTAGTTGGACCGTGTCCAGCGCGGCGCTGTCGAGTGCCACGGCGCCGAGCCAGGGGCGGGCACCTTGTTGCCGGGCGATGGAAGGCGATGCGCTGAGCAATGCGACAAGGTGCGCGCCGGCCGAATGGCCCATGAGCACGAAGCGGCCGGCATCGCCGCCCCACGACGGCGCGTTCGCCTGCACGGTGGCGACGGCACGTGCCACGTCCTGCGCCTGCTGCATCACGTCGACCTGCGGCACGAAGCGGTAGCTCACCGAAACGAGGATGAAGCCTTGTCCGCGCACCCAGTGTTCGATCTTCTGGTTCACCACCGACGCGGCCGCCTTGTCGCCGAACATCCAGGCCCCGCCGTGGACCATCACGAGCACCGGTGTACCTCGCTGCACGTTCGGCGGCAGGTAGACATCCATGCGCTGGCGCGGATCGGGGCCGTAGGGCTGGTTGGCCAGCAAGCGCACGCTGGCGGGCGGTGCGGCCGTTTCGGCGCCGGGCTGCTGCGCGATGGCCGGCGAGAACGTCAGCGCCAGCAGCCAGGCCGCGCAGATCCCTGCAAGACGTTTCATGAGAGGGCTTCCGGTGAACCGATGAAGGCCGGATTTTCGCGCTGCAGCCCTGTCGCCGGGCTGACCGTTGCACTCAACCGGCGTGCTTCGGCGCCATCCAGCTCGTCGATGCATCCCGGCCCGCGAGGTGCAGGCTGGCCGTGGCAGCAGGCGTTTCGGCTAGCAGACGGCCCTTGCGGAACACCTTGAGCCGCGCGGCGCGCAGCCGGATCGCCTCGACCGCATCGCGCGCCTGCAGAAGCACGAAGCTCGCATCGCAACCCGCCTCGATGCCGTAGCCCTGCAGGTGCATCACGCGCGCCGCATTGGTCGTTACCGCCTCGAAGCACTGGCGGATGCCGGCCTGGCTCGTCATCTGCGCCACGTGCAGGCCCATGTGCGCCACTTCGAGCATGTCGCCCGAGCCCATGCCGTACCACGGGTCCATCACGCAGTCGTGGCCGAAGGCGACGTTGACGCCGGCGGCCATCAGCTCGGGCACGCGCGTCATGCCGCGGCGCTTGGGGTAGGTGTCGTGGCGGCCCTGCAGCGTGATGTTGATGAGCGGATTGGCGACGACGGCCACGCCGCTCTGCGAGATCAGCGGCAGCAGCTTGCTCACGTAGTAGTTGTCCATCGAGTGCATGGAGGTGCAGTGCGAGCCCGTCACGCGGCCCTGCATGCCGAGGCGCTGCGCCTCGAAGGCCAGCGTCTCGATGTGGCGCGAGAGCGGGTCGTCCGACTCGTCGCAGTGCATGTCGACCAGCTTGCCGCGTTGGGCGGCGATCTCGCACAGAAGCTTCACGCTGGCCGTGCCATCGGCCATGGTGCGCTCGAAATGCGGAATGCCGCCGACCACGTCCACGCCCTTGTCGAGCGCGCGCTCCAGGTTCGCGACGCCGCCGCGCGAGCGCAGCACCCCGTCCTGCGGGAAGGCGACCAGCTGCAGGTCGAGGTAGGGCGCGACCTTGCGCTTGACTTCGAGCAGCGCATCGACCGCGAGCAGGCTCGGGTCGCTGGTGTCGACGTGAGAGCGAACGGCCAGCAGCCCCTTGGCCACGGCCCAGTCGCAGTAGGCCAGGGCGCGCTCGATGAGCGCGTCGGCCGTGAGCAGCGGCTTCAGCTCGCCCCACAGTGCGATGCCTTCGAGCAGCGTGCCGCTCTCGTTGACGCGCGGCAGGCCGTAGCTCAGCGTGGCGTCCATGTGGAAATGCGGGTCGACGAAATGGGGCGCGAGCAGCAGGCCCTGCGCATCGAGCTTCTCGTGCGCCGGTGCATCGAGGCCTGCGGTGACTTCGGCGATGCGCCCGCCCTGCACGGCGATCGACATGCCGGTGCGGCCGTCGGGGAGCGTGGCGTTGGTGATGAGGAGGTCGAGCATCGTGGTGGGTCTCTGGCAGCCGGGCGACGAAGGCCCGATGGGTATCGGATTGCCGCTATTTTCCTTCGGCATTGCGCCGCAGTGTCAGCGATGTCAACGCAGCGAGCGCGCCGAGCGCGGCAGTGGCCAGAAATGCCGCCCGGCAACCCTGCAGCTGGAGTGGACCGTAGCCCAGCACCTGCTGGAGCACGATAGAGATGAAGAAGGTCGATGCCGTCATATTGCCGATGCGCTCGGCTATGCCACGCCGAGCAACTTCATCGCGATGTTCGAGCGCAGCTTCGGGGATTCGCCGGCGCGCTATTTCGCGCAGCGCGGCGAATTGCGCTAACTGGCGAGCCGGGATGTCAGCGCATGCGCTGTCCCCGGTAGCGGTACTGTCCCGCCGTCGGCCCGACCTCGATGGTCACGCGGCGCAGCTTGTCGTCATGCCCGGACGTCGCCTTCGCCGTCACCACGATGCCGCGCGGCGTGGCGCGGCAGGTGAGGTCGGTGAGCGCGATCTCGGCATGGTCGTCGAGTTCGGCAATCGCCAACGTGTGTTCGGCATGCAGGCCGCCATTGGCATCGCGCGCCATCCACTGCACATAGAGGAAGGACTGCGCGTACTGGTCGGCATGGATGACGCGGTACGTGCCCTGATGGGTCTTGCCCCAGGTGCCGCACAGCTGCACCCAGCTGACCGAATCGGGCGTCTTGAAGGTGTCGTAGCTGTAGTCGCTGCCCAGTGCATTCGCGCCTGTGCAGGCAAACGTCAACAGCGCGCCAAGCAGCGTTGCAGCGGTTGTTTTCACCATCAGCGTTCCCCCTTGCGATAGGGCTTCATCAGCGCCTGCGGATAGCTGGCCTTGCGCGCCACCAGCACCAGCGCCAGGATCGACAGCAGGTACGGCAGCATCAGGTACAGCTGGTAGGGCAGCATGGCATCGCCCGATTGTTGCAGCCGCAGCTGCAGCGCGTCGAAGAAGGCGAACAGCAGCGCGCCGACCAGCGCCTTGCCCGGACGCCACGAGGCGAACACCACCAGCGCCACGCAGATCCAGCCGCGGCCGTTCACCATGTTGAAGAAGAAGGCATTGAAGGCAGACAGCGTGAGGAACGAGCCGGCCACGCCCATCAGCGCCGAGCCCGCGACGATGGCGCCCGTGCGCGTGGCCGCAACCGACACGCCCTGGCTCTCGGCCGCCTGCGGGTTCTCGCCGACCATGCGCAGCGCGAGGCCGAGCGGCGTGCGGTACAGCACCCAGCCGATGATGGGCACCAGCAGCAGCGCGAACAGCGTGAGCGCGGTCTGGGCATTGAGGATCGGAATGGGCAGCCAGTCCATCGGCGCAAAGGGCGTGATGGTCGGCGGTGTGTTCACCTTTGGAAAACTCACGCGGTAGCCGAAGTAGCTGAGCGCGGTCGCCAGCAGCGTGATGCCCAGCCCCGAGACATGCTGCGAGAGCGCCAGGCCTACGGTAAGAAAGGCGTGCAGCAGCCCGAACACCAGGCCCGTCAGCGCGGCTACGCCCACGCCGACCCACAGCGGCGCGCCTGCATACACCGCGAGCCAGCCGGTGAAGGCGCCCGCGACCATGATTCCTTCGATGCCGAGGTTGAGCACGCCTGCGCGCTCGCACAGCAGCACGCCGAGCGTGCCCAGAATCAGCGGCGTGGCGATGCGCAGCACCGCGACCCAGAAAGCCGGGTTGGCGAGGATGTCGAGCAGGTCGGTCATGCTGTATTCCTCGCTCCCCTTCCGGGGGAGGACTGGGGTGGGTGCAAGATCGGGAAGGGACATGCTGTCATTTGAATCGCACCCGGTATTGCGTCAGCAGCGTTGCCACCAGCACCGCGATCAGCGAGGCTGCGACGATCACGTCCGCAATGTAGGTCGGCACGCCGACCGCGCGGCTCATGGTGTCGGCGCCGACCAGCACGCCCGCTACGAACACGCCGGCCGCGATCACGCCCAGCGGATGCAGCCCCGCCAGCATCGCGATCACGATGCCCGTGTAGCCGTAGCCCGGCGACATGTCGAGCGTGACGTAGCTCGTGCGGCCCGCCACCTCGATCGCGCCCGCCAGCCCGGCCAGCGCGCCCGAGAGCAGCGCCACCATCATCACGGTGCGCGTCACCGGCACGCCGGCGAAGGCCGCGGCGCGCGCATTCGCGCCCACGGCGCGAATGTCGAAACCCAGCACCGTGTACTTGAAGACAGCCCACACCGTCACGGCGAGCGACACGGCCCACAGCAGTCCGGTGTGCACGCGCGTCTGCGCGACGAGCTTGCCCAGTTCGAGGTCGGACTGCAGCGACACGCTCTGCGGCCAGCCCATGGCGCTCGGGTCTTTCATCGGCCCGTCGAGCAGCGCCGAGACGCCGAGCAGAACGATGAAGTTGATCAGCAACGTGGTGACGACCTCGTCCACGCCCAGCCGGTTCTTCATGAGCGCCGGGCCCAGCAGCATCAGTGCGCCCGCGATGGCGGCGGCCAGCATCATCAGCGGAAACAGCAGCCAAGGCGACAGCTCGAAACCGGTGCCGCCATGCATACCGCCCACCGCCACGGCGGCCAGCGCGCCAGCGTAAAGCTGGCCCTCGGCGCCGATGTTGAACAGCCGCGCCTTGAATGCGACTGTGGCCGCCAGCCCGGTGAGGATCAGCGGGATCGCGCGCGTCAGCGTTTCGCTCCACGCGAACACCGAGCCGAAGCCGCCCTGCAGCAGCAGCGCATAGGTGCGACCGACCGGAGCGCCGGCCCACAGCACCAGCAGCGCACTGACCGCCATGGTGAAGACGACCGCGCCGATGGGGGCAAGCACCAATGCGGCGCGCGAGGTCTCGTGGCGTCGTTCGAGCCGCATCATGTTGCGGCTCCTTTGGATCGAGGCGCCGTCGCGCCGGCCATGGCCAGCCCGATGGCTTCACGCGTCCACGCGGTGGCCGGGCGGGCTTCGCCCAGGTGGCCGCCATGCATCACGGCCACGCGGTCGCCGAGCGCGAGCACTTCGTCGAGGTCATCGGAGATCAGCAGCACGGCCGCGCCTGCGTCGCGTGCTGCAATCAGTTGCTGCTGCACATAGGCCACCGCGCCGATGTCGAGGCCCCAGGTCGGCTGGTGCGCGACGATCAGGCGCGGCGCGCGGTTCGGGTGCTTCCTGTTGTCGTCGCCTTTGGCAGCTTCGGGCTGCTCAGGCGCGAGCAGTGCACGCCCCAGGATCAGTTTCTGCATGTTCCCGCCGGAGAGCGAACGGGCCGGGGCCATCAGGCCGGCGCCGCGCACGTCGAATGCCTTCTCGATGCGCCGCGCATGCAGCCGGGTGGCGGTGCGTTTCACGAGCCACGACCAGTGCGAGAACACCGGGCTGCGCAGCCGTTCCGACACCGCGTTCTCCCACACCGGCAGATCACCGACCACGCCGACGGCATGCCGGTCTTCCGGAATGCGCGCGACGCCGCGCTGCACCAGCCGGGCGGGCGAGGGCGGCAATGCGCGGCCCATGAATTGGGCGGTGCCAGAGATGGCGCGGCGCGTGCCGCTCAGCAACTCGGCGAGCGCGACCTGGCCGTTGCCGGAGACGCCCGCAATGGCGGTGATCTCGCCGGCGCGCAGCGTCAGCGATACCTCGCGAAGGCCGGCCGAATGGTCCTGCCCGCCGTCCTTGTCCGATACGGTGCTCACGTGATCGAGCACACAGACCGCATCGCCCACTGATCTGGCCGGCCGCCGCTGCGGCGCCTCGACCGCATGCCCGACCATCCACAGCGCGAGCTGCGCCTGCGTGGTGTCGGCGGTGCGCGCCTCGGCTACCAGCTTGCCGCCGCGCAGCACGGCCACGCGGTGCGACACGCGCAGCACTTCGCCGAGCTTGTGGCTGATGAAGATGACCGACAAGCCCTGCGCCACCATCTGCGCGAGCGTGGCGAACAACGCCTCGCTTTCCTGCGGCGTGAGCACGGCGGTCGGCTCGTCGAGGATCAGGATGCGCGCGCCGCGGTACAGCGCCTTGAGGATTTCCACGCGCTGGCGCTCGCCGACCGAGAGGCTGCCGATCTGCACATCAGGCTGCACCGGCAGGCCGAAGCGCCGGGCCACCTCGAGCAGCCTGGTGCGTGCGGCGGCGCGGCGCGACACCGGGAGCCACAGCGGCTCGGTGCCCATCATCACGTTGTCGAGCACGCTGAGGTTGTCGGCCAGCGTGAAATGCTGGTGCACCATTCCCACGCCGGCGGCGAGCGCGGCCTTCGGGTTGCCCGGCGGCAGCGGTGCACCGAAGACTTCGATGCTGCCTTCGTCGGCGACGTAGTGGCCGAACAGGATGGACATCAGCGTCGATTTGCCGGCGCCGTTCTCCCCAAGCAGCGCGAGCACTTCGCCGGCCTGCAGGTCGAGGGAGATGGCGTCGTTGGCGACGAGGGAGCCGAAGCGCTTGGTGATGCCTTCGAGGCGGAGAACGGTCGTGGTGTTCATGAAGGCCTTGCTCCTTCCCCCTGGAAGGGAGGGAGAGGACGCGGGATCACTTCCACGCAGCGAGGAACGCGAGCATGACCTTTGCGGAGTTGTCCGCCGCAATGCCCATGAAGGTGCCCATCTCGTTCTCGCCGTCGCCGCCGCCCGCGAGGTCGCTGAGCGAGCGGAAGGCGATGTAGGGCACGCCATTGGCATAGGCGACCATGCCCACGGCCGCGGTTTCCATGTCGAGCACGTTGGCCTGGAAGGTCTTGTAGGTGTATTCGCGGTAGGCCTTGTTGTCCATGAAGGCCTGGCCCGAGACGCCGTTGCCGCCGACCACCAGCTGCGGCTTGCGCGGCAGGCACTTGCCGGCGCTGCAGTTGGCAAGGTCTACGCTGCGGATGCCGCGCGCCACGTCGAGCATCTTCGGGTCGGCCTCGAACCAGAACTTGCGCTGGATCTCGGGGCGCGCCGCCGATCGCACCTCGACCGGGCGCGGGAACATCATGCCGAAGTTCGGCCGCGTGGCGTCGGTGATGAAGGGCGGCGCCGTGTACTTGCCGGGTGCGGTTTCGCGCGCCATCAGCACCTCGAGGTACTGGCCCCACTGGGCCGGCACCGTGACGTCGCCGACGTGCAACGACGGATTCACGCCGCCCGCGATGCCGCTGAACACGATGTTCGTGACACGGAATCGGTCGAGCACGAGCTGCGTGTTCATCGTCGCGTTCGTCATGCTGATGCCCGACAGGAACAGCACCACGGGCTTGCCTTCGAGCGTGCCGGTGGTGAATTCCACGCCGTTCACGCTGTACTTCACCGGGCCTTGCAGGCGCGTCAGCAGCAGCTTGAGCTCGGGTTCGAAGGCTGAGAGCACTGCGATGCGCGGCGTGCTGTCCAGGCGCGTGCTGCTGTCGGTGCTGACGACATCGGGCGACCTGTAGACGCCGACGCAACCCGAGAGCACGAGGCCGAGCGTGGCGGCAAGCACCGGACCCCGCAGGCGTTGCAGCAATGAAGTGTGGTGGGGCGTCATGAGTTGGTGGGTGGTAGTGCAGGGCGATGCGCGGCATCGGGCGTGGCGATCCAGGCCTGCAGCGCGGGAGCGCGCGGGTGCTTCGGCGCCAGGCCGACGAAGGTGGTGTAGGCGGCGAGCGCCTTGGCGTCGTTGCCGGCCTGCAGCTGCGCATCGCCGAGGTTCAGGTAGGCGAGGGCGCGGCTGCCGTCCATGTCGATGGCCTGCTCGAACCAGCGCGCAGCCTCGACCGGCTTGCCGCGCTTGAAGTACAGGAAGCCGAGGTTGTTGGCCGCCAGCGCGAAGCGCGGCTGCTGCTTGAGCGCTTCGGTGAAGGCGGCTTCGGCCTCGTCGTAGCGGCGCTCGCGGTACAGCTGCAGCCCGCGGTCGTTGGCGCGCTGGGCCGCCACACGCGGCGGCAGCGGCGCGGCGGCCGGCATCGTCAGCCTGGCCTCGGCGCCGTCCAGGTTCTTCACCACCACCTCGATGGCGGCGGCGGCCTTGGGCGTCGCCGCGGCGGCGTGCACGGCCTGCTCGTTGGCCTCGTCGATGCGCTTGTTGACCTGGCTGGCCGCGGCATCGAGCTGCACGACGTCGCCGCTGAGGCCTTCGCGCTCGGTCGGCAGTGCGAACACGAACTCGCCGCCCTCCGAGCCCGGCAGGCTGCCGAAGGCAGGCGTCTGCCGCGCGATGGCCGAGACGGCAGGCGCCACGTAGGCCGCGAGCTCGGTGCTGGTGATGACGCCGTCGCCATTGAGGTCGGCCTTGCCCGACAGCGCCTGCAGCACCGTCCAGGTGAAGACCGAATGGCCGCCGGGGCCGTCGTCTGCCACCTGCTGGTCGGCGCCGCCGGCGGTGATCATCTGGCGGCCGATGCGGCGCGCGTTGTCGCTCAGGAAGTTCTTGCTGCCGCGCGGCCCGCCGCCCCGCGTGAGGCCCAGGCCCGAGTAGCAGGCGTCCACCATGAACAACACGTGCTTGGCCGACAGCGCCTCGGCCACTTCCTGCAGCTGCGGCATGGAGATGGCGTCGGCCGCCAGGTCGTCGAGCGACGCATCGACCGGGATGATGTAGCCGACGTCGCGCCCGCTCGCGAGCTTGCGGGTGCTGCCATGGCCGGCGAAGAACACCAGCACGCGGTCGTCGCGTTTCACGCGCTTGCTGTCGGTCAGCTTGTCGTTGAGCGTGCGCAGGATGTTGGTGCGCGTGGCGTCGCCGTCGTACAGCGCCGTGACGTTCTCGGGCTTGAAGCCGAAGCGCGTGACCAGCGCCTGTTCCATGGCCTTGCCGTCGAGCACCGCGTGATGCAGACCGGGCCACCTGGCGTACTTGTCGATGCCGATCACCAGCGCGTAGCTTTCGCGGTAGAGCGTGTCGCCGGCAGCGGCGGCGGCAATGCCGTCGTCCGGTGCCGCGCGCTTGGGCGCATTGACGACGAACTTGCCGTCGCGCCAGGTGGCGAAGCGGTAGCCGTCGGCCACCAGCTGGTCGAGCACCGTCGGCAGCGCCTGCACGGTGCGGCCCTGGATGTCGTGGAACAGGATCACGCCGTGCTTGGCCTTGTCGACCTCGGCCAGCACGCGGTCGGCGATCGACTTGGGCACCGGGTCGGCCCAGTCCATGGAGTCGACGGTCCACAGCATCGAGCGCAGCTTGAGCGCCTCGACCGTGCTGAGCTTGTCTTCGTTGCGCGCGCCGTAGGGAAAGCGGAACAGCGTGGATTGCGGGCGGCCGGTGACGTCGAGCAAGGCCTCGGTTTCGGTGGCCTCGGTGCGCACCGCGTCGTCGCTCATCTTCGCCATCATGCCGTGGCTGAAGCTGTGGTTCGCCAGCACATGCCCCGCGGCCAGCACGCGCTTGGCCACAGCGCCGTTGGCGCCGAGCTGGGCCTTGCCCTGGGCATCGAGCTTGCCGAGGTTCTGGCCGAGCTCGAAGAAGATGGCCGGCGCGTCGTAGCGCTTGAGGATCTCGAGGATCTCGTCCGTGTGCTTGGCGTGCGGGCCGTCGTCGAAGGTCAGCACCACGGTCTTGGGGGGCAGCGAGGTGCCGAAGATCTCGCGCGAATCAGCGGCGCTTTCCTTGGCACCACCCGCGGGCTGGGTGTAGGGGACGATGGCGCCGAAGTCCTTGAGGATCTTCTCGCGCGAATAGATGCCCTGGAGCTTGGCCACGTAGTCGGCCCATTTTTCCCGCTTGGGCTCGATGCCGCGCTGCGCGAAACGGCCGAACACGTCCTTCAGTTCACGGTCGTAGGCCTGCTCGATCTCGGCGAGCACGACCAGGTCTTCGCTCGCGCGGCGGCCGAGCTTGAGGCCGGACAGCGACTGCGCCTGGCCGTAGCGCGTGCTCAGCTCACCGAGGAATTCCTTGAACGCGAGGCGGTCGGCATCGAACCAGCTCGGCTCGCTTTCGATGCGGTCCAGCAGCGCGTTCAATGCGGGCACCGTGGCCGGGTCGGATTCCTCGCCGGCCTGGGCGACCAGTGCGCGCTGGCGCTCCTGCATGTCATGGAACAGCAGTTGCCCAACCGCGCCGACCGCGCGCTTCTCGGCCGCGTCGAGCGTGCGCTCGCCGGTCATCAGCACGATCATCTGCCGGTGGGCGGCGAGCAGGGCATCGGCACGCTCCTGCAGTTGGGGCGGGATGCCGACCGGCGCCGCGGCCACTGGGAGCGCTGCCGCCGATGCGGCCATCGCAGGAGGCGTGGCCGCCGCGGCGGGCGCCGCCGCAGCCACGGGTTGCTCACGCTGGCACGCGGCGAGGCCGAGCGCCAAGGCCACGACAGCCACGGCCTGGCTTGCGGTCTGCCACCGCACACGATTCATTTGCATTCGACGATGCCTACTTTGCGGTGGACTTGGGCTGGCTGTCGTCCACCTTCACCGTGAACTTGCCCGACAGGATGTCGGCTTGCCTGGCCTTCACCTTGGCGACGATGTCTGCCGGCACCTTCTTCTCGAAGGTGCCCAGCGGCGCGAGCTCGGAGCCCTTGTGCTTCATCTGTGCGTACACGCCGTAGTCCTCGGCCACGAACTTGCCTTCCTTCACGAGCTTGATCGCGCGGTCGGCAGCGGGCTCGAAGTTCCACAGGGCGGAGGCCACCACCGTGTCGGGGTACTGGCCCTGCGTGTCGATCACGTTGCCGATGGCGAGCTTGCCCTTTTCCTTGGCCGCGTCCGAAACGCCGAAGCGCTCGGCGTACATCACGTCCGCGCCCTTGTCGATCATGGCGAAGGCTGCTTCCTTGGCCTTCGGCGGGTCGAACCAGCTGTTGATGAAGCTCACGCTGAACTCCACCTTCGGGTTCGTTTCCCTGGCGCCTGCCATGAAGGCGTTCATCAGGCGGTTGACCTCGGGAATCGGAAAGCCGCCGACCATGCCGATGCGGTTGCTCTTCGTCATGCCGCCCGCCACCATGCCGCTCAGGTAGGCCGGCTCCTGGATGTAGTTGTCGAACACGCTGAAGTTGGGTGCCTGCGGCTTGAGCGACGAGCCCATCAGGAAGGCCACCTTGGGAAAGTCCTTGGCCACCTTGCGCGCAGCCGCCTCCACGCCGAACACCTCGCCGAGGATCAGCTGGTTGCCGCCGGTGGCGTACTCGCGCATCACGCGTTCGTAGTCGGCGTTGCTGACGTTCTCGGTGGCCTTGTATTCGATCTCGCCGCGCGCCTCGGCCGCCTTCAGCGCCTTGTGGATGCGGCCCACCCATTGCTGCTCGAACGGCACGGTGTACACCGCCGCCACCTTGAGCTTGGCCTGTGCGAGCGCCAGGCCGGGCGCGCCCGCCGCAAGCGCTGCGGCGATGGCGACGGAACGAATGATCAACTGACGGCGTGCTGTCACGGTGCTTCTCCTCGGTCTATGAAAAAAACGTGGCCTCGATGGCGCATCTGTTCGGGGCACACCGCGGAACCGGCTTTGCCGGGCCGCTGGTGTTGCCCCCGGTAGGGGGAAGGCGAAGCGACACGAAGTGCGCGCAGCCTGGGGGCGAGCCTTACTTCGTGCCGAAGATCCGGTCGCCCGCGTCGCCGAGGCCGGGCAGGATGTAGCCGTGGCTGTTCAGCTCGCGGTCGATCGCGGCCGTGTAGATCGGCACGTCCGGATGGGCCTTCTGCATGGTTGCGACACCTTCGGGGCAGGTCAGCAGGCAGACGAACTTGATCGACTTGGGGTTCAGCTCTTTCAGGCGCTCGACTGCGGCCACGGCCGAGTTGCCGGTGGCCAGCATCGGGTCGACCACGATCACGTCGCGGTTCTCCATCTCGCCCGGCATCTTGAAGTAGTACTCCACGGCCGTCAGTGTCTTGGGGTCGCGGTACAGGCCGATGTGGCCGACGCGCGCGCCCGGCACCACGGTCAGCATGCCGTCCAGGATGCCGGTGCCGGCACGCAGGATCGACACCAGCACCAGCTTCTTGCCGTCGATGACCTTGGCCTGCATGGTCTCGAGCGGGGTCTCGACCTCGATGTCCTGCATCGGCATGTCGCGCGTGACCTCGTAGGCCATGAGCATGCTGATTTCATTGAGGAGCCGGCGGAAGCTGTTGGTGGACGCGTCCTTGCGGCGCATCAGGGTGAGCTTGTGCTGGACGAGGGGGTGGTTGACGAGGTGGACGTTGCTCATTGGAATTTTTTCTATCGTTGCTGAAAACCGGGAGTCTAGAAGACAGTGCCGTCGCTCTCGATCAGCAGAGGCGGAGCACCGCCACGCAAGCGCTGTGCCAGAGCCCGGCCCGCCGCCCAGGTGCCGCCTTCCAGAACGCAGGCCAGCGGCAATTCTTCCTCGGTGCGGTCGAGCACCTTGCGCACGCGCGGTGCCACCTCGTCGAGCAGCGCCACCGTGAGAGCGCGCCATTCGACGATGAACTCGTCGCCCACCTTCCAGCGGCGCTCGAGGAAGGCGGGGTCCTTCGGCACGATCACGCCGCTGTCGATCAGCAGGCCGCCGTTGCGGTACTCGGGCAGGGCCGTGAGCGCGTCGAGGTGCCGCACCTTCACTCCGGCCCACTCGAAGGGCTCGAGCAGCGAGTACGTGAGCCACTGCGAAAGCTTGTGGAAGGGCATCCAGCCATTGGTGAGGCCGGGTCCGCGCACCGCGCTGTGCCGCCAGCAGTCGCCCAGCGCCAGCGCCGGGTCGCCCGAGCCGATGCCGCCTGCACTGTCGCTGCCGTCGGCGGCAATGCTGTCGACTGCGTTGGCCGCCGGCCAGATGCGCGAGAGCGTCTCCAGCAGCAGCGAAAGAATCTGGTGCGCGGTGATCTCTGCGGTGGGCGGCGTGGCGGCGCCGAAGGGCGCCACGAGGGCGTCGAACATGCCGGCGGGGCGGCCGTCCTCGCCGAAGGTCTCGGGCTGCTCGCTCATCGCTTCGCCAAGCCGGCGCAGCAGCACCGCGCGGCCCGCGAGGCCCACCAGCGGATTGACTTCGCTGACCTGGAACGCGTCGCCGAGCCGGTCGGTGACGAGGCCGCGCAGGCCGGCCGCATCGGCCTGGCAGGGATGGTCGGGGTTCGACGAGAAAAGTCCGCTGGTGAAGGCGTGGAAGCTCGCCACGCCCAGCCCTTCGGAACGCGTGAAGCGCGCGCCCGTGGCCGGCTCGGTGTAGCCCCAGTCGGGGCCTGCGCCGGCGTCGAGCAGCACGCTCACCAGCACGAGGTCGATGTGCGCGCGGGCGCGCTGCCGTGCATCGATGCGCGGACCGAGCAACTCGTCCAGCTGCTTCAGCCGGTCGGCGCCCCCCGCCTCGAAATGGCGCCAGCGGCTGTGGTACGGGATGGTGTCCCACGGATAACGCTCGCGCGTGACCTCCGCGACGGTGCGTGCGGCGTCTTCGAGCGTGTCGTCGCCGCCGATGCGGAACCACTGCGATTCGCCCCGGCGCGCGCGCGCCAGCAGGGCGCCCGCGCGCTGCCGGATGGCGGCTGTGGTGCGCAGCAGGCTGGCAGCGCCGGCAGGGTGCGCGGTGTCGGCCGTGAATTCGATGGACGGGTCGATCTCGCCCGCGCCGCCCGGCGGCAAGCTGCCCGATCCGTCGACCGGCATGTTGTCGAATTGGTCGTGACTGTTGCTCATTCGGCGAGTCCCCGGCCTTTGGCCTTCTTGAGTTCGTCGGCGTCCGGCACCGGGCCGGGCGTGAAATAGCCGGCGGCCATCTTCGCGTCCATCTCGACGCGGGCGTCCGCTGGAATCAGCTCGTCGGGAATGTTCACCCGCTCGCCGATCTCGATGCCCGAGCCGGTGATCGCGTCGAACTTCATGTTGCTCATCGACACGAGCCGATGGATCTTCTTGATGCCGAGCCAGTGGAAGACGTCGGGCATCAGCTCCTGGAAGCGCATGTCCTGCACCCCGGCCACGCACTCGGTGCGCGCGAAATACTGGTCGGCCGTGTCGCCGCCGACCTGGCGCTTGCGCGCGTTGTAGACCAGGAACTTGGTCACTTCGCCGAGCGCACGGCCTTCCTTGCGCGAGTAGGCGATCAGGCCGACACCGCCGCGCTGCGCACCCTGGATGCACTCCTCGATGGCGTGCGTGAGGTAGGGCCGGCAGGTGCAGATGTCGGAGCCGAACACGTCGGAGCCGTTGCACTCGTCATGGATGCGCGCGGTGAGCTCAACGTCGGGATTGGCCAGGTCGCGCGGGTTGCCGAAGATGTAGAGCGTCTGCCCACCGATGGGCGGCAGGAACACTTCGAGGTCGGAGCGCGTGACCAGCTCGGGGTACATGCCGCCAGTCTCTTCGAACAGCGTACGGCGCAGGTCGGTCTCGGAGCAGCCGAAGCGCCGCGCCACCTCGGGCAGGTACCACACGGGTTCGATGGCGGCCTTGGTCACCATCGCGGCGCCACCGGCGGTGAGGAACTTGCCATCGGCCTTGAGGCGGCCGCTCTGCAGCGCCTCGATCACCTCGGGCAGGATCACGTGGGCCTTCGTGATCGCGATGGTCGGGCGGATGTCGTAGCCCGCCGCGAGTTCTGCAGAAAACACATCGGCCACCAGTGCGCCCCACGGGTCGAGTGACACGATGCGGCCCGGATCGCTCCACTGCGGATACGGGCCGATCACGTCGGTCGGCGCGGTGTTGGTCAGGTCGGCTTTGTGCTCGCGCTTGAGCGCCCCTGCCGCCACCGCCAACGCGCGGTACACGCTGTATGAACCGCTGTGCGTGCCGATGACGTTGCGGTGCGCGCGCTTGGTGGTGGTGCCGACGACCGGCCCTCGTTCGGTGGCGGTGGCCGCGCCCCACTGGATGGGCAGGGCACCGAAGCCGCCCGCGTGCGAGGTAAGCCGGATGTGGCCGGTCGACGTCGAGGGATGGAGCGGGGGGAGGGGCGTGACGCCGCCGGGGACGGAAGGGATCGTTGTACTGTCTGCAGACATTGGAGGCCCTCAAAAAACACAATGTACCGATGGCGTGTGGCGCTTGCAAGCGGATGGCTTGGGCACAATCAGCCGGAATCTTTTTTTCGACACGGCTGTAACCGGCCGGCCCGATGGCACGAAACACAATAAGCAGCAGGGTGAACCCGAGCGACGCGGAAGCGGCGCTGCGCAGCCTGTTCCTTCGCGGCCTCGACGGCGACGCGAAGGCCTACCGCGACTTCCTGCAGCGACTCAGCGCGCACCTGCGCGCCTTTCTGGGCAAGCGCCTCTTTGGCTGGCCCGATGAAGTGGAAGACCTCGTCCAGGAATGCCTGCTCGCCATGCACAACCAGCGCCACACCTACCAGAGCGACCAGCCGCTGACGGCCTGGGTGCATGCGATTGCGCGCTACAAGATGATCGACCTGCTGCGCGCCAAGTCGGTCCGCGAAGACCTGCATGACCCGCTGGACGACGACCTGGCTGTGTTCACCGAATCGGCCGAGGAGGCCAGCGATGCGAAGCGCGACCTCGGCGGCCTGCTCGAAACCCTGCCCGAGCGCCAGCGCCTGCCGATCGTGCACGTGAAGATCGAAGGCCTGTCGGTGGCGGAAACCGCGAGCCTGACCGGCATGTCGGAGTCGGCCGTGAAGGTCGGTATCCACCGCGGGCTCAAGGCGCTGGCGGCGCGGTGCGGCAGCAATTGGGGAAGTGCGGCATGAAGACCGACGATCTCGTCGCGATGCTGGCGAATGGCGAGGTGGCCGCGCCGCGCCGCCGCGCCGGCCGGCGCATCGGGCTGGCGGTGCTGCTGGGCCTGCCGCTCTCGTTCGCGATCCTGTTCGCCGGGTACGGCGTGCGGTACGACATCGTGCAGGCCATGTTCTGGCCGATGTTCTGGGTCAAGGTGCTGTTCCCGCTGTGCATCGCAGCGGCCGGCTTCGTGGCCGTGGAGCGGCTTGCGCGGCCGGGTGTGGCGCCGCGGCGCGCCTGGGTCGGCGCGGCGCTGCCGGTGCTCGGGGTGTGGGTGCTGGCGGTGGCCGCCTGGTTCACCCTGCCGATGGAAGCGCGCATGCCCTCGCTGATGGGGCAGTCATGGCGCATCTGCGCGCTGAGCATCGGGCTGATGGCGCTGCCGGTGCTCGCGGCCACGCTGGTGGCGCTCAAGGGGATGGCGCCCACGCGGCCGGCGCTGGCGGGGGCCGCGGCCGGGGCGCTGGCCGGAGGCGTTGGTGCCGCGATCTATGCGCTGCACTGCATGGAACTCACCGCGCCGTTTCTCGCAGTCTGGTACGTGAGCGGGATCGCGGTGCCGGTGCTGGCTGGCGCCGCGCTGGGGCCGCGCCTGCTGCGCTGGTAAGCGGCCCCGAGGGGGCCTCCTCAGCGCTTCTTGCTGCCGAAGATCCCGCCCAGCACACCGCGCAGGATCTCCTTGCCTACCGAGGTGCCCATCGTGCGCACCGCCGACTTGGCCATGGTCTGCACCAGCCCGTCGTGCTTCGCGCCGCGCGGTCCGGTGGTGCCGAAGAGCATGTCGTTGAGCATGCCGCCCATGCCGGAGCCGGACGATTCGGCCGCGGGCTTGCCACCCGCACCAACCGCGGGCGCGTCGGGGGCGCTCTCGGCGCGGCCCTTGAGCTTTTCGTAGGCCGATTCGCGGTCCACCGTCTTCTCGTAGACGCCCGCGACCAGCGAGCCCGTGACCAGCGCCTTGCGCTGGTCGGGCGTGATCGGGCCGAGCTGGCTGCCCGGCGGCAGCACGAATACGCGTTCGGTCACGCTCGGGCGGCCCTTTTCGTCGAGGAAGCTCACGAGCGCCTCGCCGACCGCGAGTTCGGTGATGGCGGTTTCGATGTCGAGGCCCGGCTTCTGGCGCATGGTGCTGGCGGCCGCCTTCACGGCCTTCTGGTCGCGCGGGGTGAATGCGCGCAGCGCGTGCTGCACGCGGTTGCCCAACTGGGCCAGCACCGTATCGGGAATGTCCAGCGGGTTCTGCGTGACGAAATACACGCCCACGCCCTTGGAGCGCACCAGGCGCACCACCAGCTCGATGCGTTCCACCAGCGCCTTGGGCGCCTCGTTGAACAGCAGGTGGGCCTCGTCGAAGAAGAAGGCCAGCTTGGGCTGCTCGGGATCGCCGATTTCGGGTAGCTGCTCGAACAGCTCCGACAGCATCCACAGCAGGAAGGTGGCGTACAGGCGCGGCGAGTTCATGAGCTTGTCGGCCGCGAGGACGTTGATGACCCCCTTGCCGCCCACGGTCTGCATGAAGTCGGCGATGTTGAGCATCGGCTCCCCGAAGAACTTGTCGCCGCCCTGGGTCTCGATCTGCAGCAGGCCGCGCTGGATGGCACCCACGCTGGCGGCGCTGATGTTGCCGTACTGGGTGGTGAACTGGCTCGCGTTCTCGCCCACGTACTGCAGCATGGCGCGCAGGTCTTTCAGGTCGAGCAGCAGCAGGCCGTTGTCGTCGGCGATCTTGAACACCAGGTTCAGCACGCCGGCCTGTGTTTCGTTCAGGTCGAGCATGCGGGCCAGCAGCAGCGGGCCCATGTCGGAGATGGTGGCGCGCACCGGATGGCCCTGTTCGCCGAACACATCCCACAGCGTGACGGGGCAGGCGGAGGGCTCGGGCAGATCGATGCCGCGTTCTTTCAGCGTGGCGGCCAGCTTGTCGCCGATAGTGCCCTTTTGGCTGACGCCCGTCAGGTCGCCCTTGACGTCGGCCATGAACACCGGCACGCCGATGCTGGACAGCTTCTCCGCGATGGTCTGCAGGGTGACGGTCTTGCCGGTGCCGGTGGCGCCGGTGATCAGGCCGTGGCGGTTGGCCAGGCTGGGGAGAAGATTGCACTCGATGGCTTCATGCCGTGCGATCAGAAGGGGGTCGGCCATGGGGCGCTCCGGGTCGTATCGAAGCGGGTAGTCTAGGGCCTGTGCACCCTGTGCAAGGGGGTCGCGAAGCTCGCCACAGCCAGCCCCTTTTCGAAGCAACGCGACCCCCTTGCACAGGGCGAACAGGCCCTAAGCGGCCCTCCTATAATCCACGACCCGCACGATAGTTCAGGCAAAAGTTTCAGGAGGTTTTTTTGTCATCGACTGCTCAGCCCCCCATTCCCGCCACTGGCGATGCCTCCGAACAGTCGCCGATCGAAAAAGAGCTGGCCGTGCTGCTCGTGAGCGCGCTGAATCTCGAAGTGGCCCCCGAGGACATCGTGCCGACCGAACCGCTCTATGGCGAAGGCCTGGGACTCGACTCCATCGACATCCTCGAAGTGGCGCTCGAAGTCTCGCGCCGCTATGGGTTCCAACTGCGTTCGGACGACGAACGCAACCAGCAGATTTTCCAGTCGCTGCGCACGCTCGCGACCCACGTCGCCCAGCATCGCGTGGCTTCCTGATCCCATGTCGCGATGGCGAATAGCACTCCTGTTGGTGGTGGGGGTTGCATATGCCGGCCTCTCTCACTGGATGACGCTGTTCCACGCCACGGAGCCATGGGCGGTGGTGGTGCTGCTCGGCCCGCTCTGGCTCGCTGCCATGGGCCTGGCCGCCAGCTGGTTCGGCCGCTGGGGCCTTGCCGCCGTGGCCGTGCTGGGCATTGGCGGTTTTTCGCTCGTCTTCCTTGGTGAGGCGGGCGATCCCAACCGGCTGTACGTGCTGCAGCACGTGGCCATCAACGCAGCCCTGTGCGGCTGGTTCGGCTCGACACTGCGCGGCCGCGGCCTGCCGCTGATCACCCAGTTCGCGCAGCGCGTGCATCCGCTCAAGGGCCACATGCTGGCCTACACCACGCAGCTCACGCGCATCTGGACCGGCTTCTTCGCACTGACGGTGCTGGCGTCGATCCTCATCTACCTGACACGGCCGTTCTCCGAGTGGTCGCTGTTCGCCAATGTGCTGTCGCCGGTGATGGTGACGCTGCTGTTCGTCGGCGAACACCTGCTGCGCTACCGGCTGCATCCCGAATTCGAACGCACGCGCCTCGTGGATGCGGTGCGCGCGTTCTACGGCACATCGTCGGTGGACACCAGCCCCGGCGGCCAATGACACAGGCGCTGCCAGCGTGACGACAGACCTTCGCTTCCTGCCACTGCTCGCGAACCGAGACCCCGACGCCCCCCTGGCCTGGCGCGCCGGTGTCCCCGTGAGCGCGCGGCAGTTCCTGGCCGACGTGGCCCGCTTCGCACCTGGGCTTCCGGGCGAGGGGCCGGCCGTCAATCTCTGTGCTGACCGATACGCCTTCGCCGTGAGCCTGGGCGCGGCGCTGGTGCGCGGCCATGCCAGCCTGCTGCCGCCCGACGCGCGGCCCGACACGCTCGCGCGCCTGCTCGAATCCGGCGGCCCGCATCTTTTTGCGCTCACCGATGACCCGAAGCTGCAGGCCCCGGGCATGCAGCGCGTGCTGTTCGAAAACCGCGCGAGTCCTGGCGGCGGTGCCGATGCCGATGGCGCGGTGCCCGCGATCGACGCGGCCATGCACGCAGCCAGCCTGCTCACCTCGGGCTCGACCGGCGTGCCGCAACCGCACGCCAAGACCTGGCGCACGCTGGTGGGCGACGTGGCGGTGGCCGTCAAGCGCCTGTGCCGGGTGCTGGAGCGTCCCTCGCTCGAAGGCCTCACGCTGGTCGCGACCGTGCCAGTGCAGCACAGCTACGGGCTCGAATCGTCGGTGCTGCTCGCAATGCTCGGCGGCGCAGCATTCGAAAGCGGCCGGCCGTTCTTTCCGGCTGATGTCGCGAAAACTCTGGCCTCGGTGCCGCGGCCCCGCGCGCTGGTCACCACGCCGTTCCATCTCAAGACATTGCTGCTCTCGGGGATCGAGCTGCCGCCGGTCGACCTTATTTTGTCGGCCACCGCGCCGCTGTCGCCGCAGCTTGCGCAGCAGGCCGAGCAGGCCATGGGTGGCGTGCTGCTCGAAATCTACGGCAGCACCGAGTCGGGCCAGGTTGCCACGCGCCGCACCACCGACAGTGAAATCTGGGAGACCTTCGGCGAGATTCGCGTGCACGCCGAGCCCGCGGCCGACGGCGGCCCCGAGCGCTTCATCTTCAGCGGCGACTTCATGCCCGAGCCCACGCCGATGGCCGACGTGCTCGAACTGCTGGACGAACGCCGCTTCCGCCTGTTCGGCCGCGCCAATGACCTGATCCACGTGGCGGGCCGGCGCAGCTCGCTGGCGCACCTGAACTTTCATCTCAACAGCATCCCCGGCGTGGACGACGGCGCCTTCTGGCTGCCCGATGAGGTGGCCGACGGGGTCGTGCGGCCGGTGGCCTTCGTGGTCGCGCCCGAGCTCTCGGCGGGCGACATCATCGCGGCCCTGCGGCAGCGGCTCGAACCCGTGTTCGTGCCGCGCAGGGTGGTGCAGGTCAAGGCGTTCCCACGCGAAGGCACGGGCAAGCTCACAGTGCGTGCGCTGCGCGAATTCGCGCTGGCGCAACTCGCCGAAGATGACACACCAGTGCAGATGGCGCACATGGTGCCGGCGGATCACCCCGTATTCGCCGGCCATTTTCCCGGCCAGCCCCTGCTGCCTGGCGCGCTGGTGCTGGCCGAGGTCATGGAGTCGATCCGGCGCGTGCCGGCCCTGGTGGCGCGGCTGGGCGCACATCCCACGCTCGCCGCGGCGAAGTTCCTGTCGCCGGTGCGACCGGGCGCCGCGCTGTCGATCGAATTGCACCCGGAGGCCGGACCCGGCCGCGGCGTACGTTTCGACGTTCGCTGCGACGGCGTGGTGGCCGTCACCGGCCGCTGGACGGCCGTGCAAGAGTCCGCGTGATGAAACACGCCGACGTTGAAGCGCGCGCCTTGAAAGAGGCTGCCCGGGCAGGGGAGGCGGCCCCGAATGGCGAGCGCGGTGAAAGTGGGGGCTGGGCGCATGCGCCAGAGCGCAGCAACATGCTTGCGCTGCGTTTCATCGTCGGGATGGCGCTGGTGTGCGGGCGCCACGTCACGCGCCTGCTGCTGCCGCCCATCGCGCTCTACTTCCTGCTGTTCGCACCGGCGCAGCGCCGGCACATCAAGCGCTATCTGTTCAGGGCCATCGGCCCGCAGGCGGGTTGGGTCGACGGTTTCCGCCTGCTGTACGCCTTCGCGTCGACATTGCTCGACCGCGTCTACTTCCTGCGCGGGCGCATGGACCTGTTCAAGGTCAGCATCGAGGGCAACGTGTCGATCGAGTCGGAGATCGCACAAGGGCGGGGCGCCTTCCTGCTCGGCGCCCACGTCGGCAGCTTCGAGGCGCTGGGCGCCTGCAAGCAGCAGACGCACCAGCGCAACCTGCGCCTGGCGATGCTGATGTACCCGGACAACGCGCAGCGCATCACGGCCATCCTCAACGCCATTGCGGTGCCTGAACTGCGGCCGCACGTCATCGCGCTGGGCCGGCCGCATTCGATGCTCGAACTGCGCGACTGGCTCGACGGCGGCGGCCTGGGCGGCATGCTGGCCGACCGTACGCTGCCGGGCAGCGAAGACCAGCCCGCGCACCAGCGCGGCAACAACATCGTGCTGCCATTCCTCGGGCAGCCGGCGGTTTTCAACGACGGACCCTTCCGGCTGGCGGCTCTGCTGCGCCGCAAGGTGTTCTTCATGGCCGGGCTCTACGGCGGTGGTGCCCGCTACGATGTCCGGTTCGACCCGCTGGCCGACTTCGGCGAGGCGGTCTGCAGCCCCGCGGAGCGCGAAATGCGCATCCGCGCGGCCGTCGAAGCCTATGTGGCACGCCTGGAAGCGCTGTGCCGCACGTATCCCTACAACTGGTTCAATTTCCATGATTTCTGGCTCGAAGATGCGGCTTGACTGGCTTTGCAGGGCATGCGTGCTCGCGCTGGCCTTCTGCGCCGTGCCGGCCTGGGCGGCGTTCGACCTGCCCGAGCTGATGACGCTGCTGGCCAAGCAGAAGAGCGGGGAGGCCCGCTTCACCGAACAACGCTTCGTGCACGGCCTCGAAGGCCCGCTCGACGCCAGCGGCACGCTGAGCTTCGACGCACCCGACAAGCTGGTGCGCCGCACGCTGTCGCCGCGCATCGAGACCATGGCTGTCGAGGGCAACACGCTGACGCTTTCGCGCGGCGGCCGCACCCGCACGCTGGCGCTGGACAGCATGCCCGAGCTGCTCGGCCTGGTCGAGGCCATGCGCGGCACCCTCACCGGCGACGGCGCCACGCTGCAGCGCTATTTCCGCAGCACCGTGTCGGGCTCGGCTGCCAAGTGGACGCTCGACCTCGTCCCGATGGACAGCCGATTGGCCGCGCAGGTGCGCAGCATGCGCATCAGCGGCCGCGCGAGCGACGTGCAGGGGCTCGAGATGGAGTTCGTCGGCGGTGACCGCTCGGTCATGAACATCACACCGGGCAACGCGGCTCCATCCAGCGCGCCCGGACGCACCACGCCGTGATGCCGCAACAGCAGGCAGGCGGTCCGCCGGGCTGGCGGCGCAGAGCGGTCGTGCTGCTGGCGTGGCTGCTGGTGCTGCTGTGCGGTGCCGCCGTCATTGCGCGCACGCAGATCGGCGCGGATCTCTCCGCCTTCCTTCCCAAGAGCCCGGACGTGCGCCAGCGCGTGCTGATCGAGCAGCTGCAAAGCGGCGTCGCCTCGCGCACGCTGATGCTGGGCATCGAGGGCGGCAGCACCGAGCAGCGTGCCGCCGTGTCGCGTGCTGTCGCCAAAGACATGCGCGAGAGCAAGCTGTTCGATCTGGTCCAGAACGGCGACGTCGGCGACTGGAGCGAGGCGGGAGCCTGGGTGCTGCAGCACCGCTACCAGCTGTCGCCAGGCGTAGTGCCCGGGCAGTTCACCGCCGAGGGTCTGCGCGACGCCATCAACGAAACCCTGTCGATGCTTGGCACGCCGGCCGGCAACGTGATCAAGCCGTTTCTCGACCGCGACCCGACCGGCGAGACACAGCGCATTGCGATGGAGCTGGTGCCCGCCAGCGCGCCGCGCAGCGAAGACGGCGTGTGGATGTCGCGCGCCGCGCCGCGCGCGCTGATGATCGCCACCACGCGCGCCGCCGGCAGCGACCTCGACGCGCAGGCCGTGGCCATCGCACGCGTGCACACCGCCTACGAGGCCGCGACGCGCGGCATGGGCGCAACGGCACCCAAGCTGCTGCTGAGCGGGCCGCCGGTGTTCTCGGTGATGAGCCGCGACAAGATCAAGACCGAAGCGATCCATCTCGCGGTGGTGGGCGGCATCGTCATGGGGGGGCTGCTGTTGCTGGCGTTCGCCTCGCCGCGTGCGCTGGTCATCGCCTTCCTGCCCGTGGCCACGGGCGTGGTGATCGGCACGGCGAGCGTGAGCCTCGTGTTCGGTTCGGTGCACGGCCTCACGCTGGGCTTCGGCAGCACGCTGATCGGCGAGACGGTCGACTACGCCATCTACTACCTCATTCAGGCGCGGGGCGCGGCCGTGGCCGGCACCGGCTGGCAGCGCTGGCGCGACCTGAACTGGCCGACCGTGCGGCTCGGCCTGCTGACCTCGGTGTGCGGCTTTGCGGCGCTGGTGTTCTCGGGCTTTCCGGGACTGGCGCAGCTGGGCGTCTTCTCCATCGCCGGCCTCGTCGCGGCCGCGCTGGCCACGCGCTACGTGCTGCCGGTGCTGGCGCCCGATGGCGCCACCGGCATGGGCATGCGCAGGTACATGGCGCAAATGGCCGGCGCGCTGGTGCGCGGCCTGCCGCGCCTGCGCTGGCCGCTGGCGGCGCTGGGCGTGGCCGCGCTGGCGCTGGTGCTGTGGCAGGGCGGTCACCTGTGGCGCGCCGACCTGGGCGCGATGAGTCCGGTGCCCAAGGCGGCCCAGCAGCTCGACGAGATGCTGCGCAACGACATCGGCGCGAGCGATGGCGGCGTGCTGGTGGTTGCCTACGGCGACGACGAACAGGCCGCCCTGCGCAACACCGAGGCGGCCGCGGCGCGGCTCGATGCGCTGGTGGAGCAGGGCGAACTCGTCGGCTACGAAACCGTGACGCGCGTGCTGCCGAGCGTGGCGGTGCAGACGGCGCGCATCGCGAGCCTGCCGAACGCCGAAACGCTGCGCGCCAATCTGGCCGAGGCGACCAAGGGGATGCCGCTGCCGGCTTCGCGCCTGGGGCCGTTCCTGGCCGACATCGAGGCGGCACGCAAGCTGCCGCCGGTGGAGCGCGCCGAACTGGCCGGTGGGCCGCTCGGTTCGATCCTGAACACGCTCATGTATCAGCGTCCGGGCGGCGGATGGGGCACGCTGGTCGTGCTGCACCCCGGGGCCAAGTTCGACCAGGGCCGCCTCGAAGCAGCCTTGGCCGGCCTGCCCGAAGTGCAGGTGGTCGACGTCGGCCGCGAACTCGCGGGCCTGTACCAGCGCTACCTGCACGAGGCCTTCGTGCAGGTGCTGCTCGGCGCGCTGGCGGTGGTGGTGCTGCTCGGCATCTACCTGCGTTCGTGGCGCCGGCTGCTTGCCGTGTGCCAGCCGCTGCTGTTCGCGGTGGTGCTCACGCTCGGCGGCATGGCCTTGCTGCAGGCGGCACTCGGCATCCTGCATCTGGTGGGGCTGCTGCTGATCGTGGCGGTGGGGTCGAACTACGCGCTGTTCTTCGACCAGCTGCGCACGACCGGGCGGGCCGACGAAGACACGCTGGCGTCGCTGATGCTGGCCAACCTGACGACGGTGGTGTCGTTCGGTCTGATCGCGATTTCGGACATCCCGGCGTTGTCGTCCATCGGTCGCGTGGTTGCGCCGGGCGCGCTGCTGGCGCTGCTGCTGTCGGCGGCGTTTGCGCGGAGTGTGGCGCCCGCGAAAGCGGCGCGCCCCTGATGGGAAAATCGGCCCCCATGTCTTCCGTTCCTGCGTCCAAAGAATCCTGGCCCTGGCCGCCGGCCATTCGCGCCAGCGCGGCATGGCACGTCGCGGCCATCGGCGCGGGCGTGCTGGTGCCGGGCGCGTTGCCGTGGGCCATCGGCGCGATCGTGCTGAACCATGCGTTGATCACCGGCGCCGGCCTCACGCCGCGCAGCAGCCTGCTCGGCCCCAACGTCACGCGGCTGCCCGAAGCAGCTGCCGCGCGCCGCGAAGTGGCGATCACCATCGACGACGGGCCGGAGCCCGAGGTGACACCGCAAGTGCTTGACCTGCTCGATGTGCACGGCCAGCGCGCCACGTTCTTCTGCATCGCCGAGCGGGTGCTGGCGCATCCCGAACTGGCGCGCGAGATCGTCGCGCGCGGCCACAGCATCCAGAACCACACGGCGCAGCACCGGCACAACTTCTCTTTTCTCGGGCCGCGCGGCTTTGCAGCCGAAATTGCGCGGGCGCAGGACATCCTCGCCGACACCGTCGGCCAGCGCCCGACCTGTTTCCGCGCGCCGGCCGGCCTGCGCAACCCCTTCCTCGAGCCCGTGCTGCACCGCCTCGGCCTCTCGCTCGTGAGCTGGACGCGGCGCGGCTTCGACACGCGCGAAGGCGACGCCGCCAAGGTGATGGCGCGCCTGAGCCACAACCTGCAGGCGCGCGACATCCTGTTGCTGCACGACGGCAATGCCGCGCGCACCGCCAAAGGACAACCCGTTTTGCTGGAGGTATTGCCCTTGTTGCTCGAACGTCTGCGCGCCGATGGATTGCGCGCTGTTACCTTGCCCGAAGGGCTGAAAGCATGAGCGCGGTGATGCCCTCGTCGTCGACCGACAACGCCTGGCGCGAGCTGCACGAGGCCGCGACCGTTCCCTACCAGAAGGGCGGCAGCTTCGCCTGGCACTTCGCACGCGGCAAGCTGGGTCGCGATCCGGTGTTTCGCGGCTTGCTCGAACATCGGCTGGTCGGCGCGCAGCACAGCCGCGTGGTCGACATCGGCTGCGGCCAGGGCCTGTTCGCAAGCCTGCTGGCGTCGATGAGCACGATGCAGAAGCAGGGCCGCTGGCCGTCGTCATGGCACGCCACCACGCACGGCGCAGACTACACCGGCATCGAGCTGATGCCGAAGGACGTGGCGCGCGCCGAGGCCTCCATCGGCCATCTGCAGCCTGCGCCGAAGCTGGTCTGCGCCGATATGTGCTCGGCCGCCTTGCCGGACTGCGACCTTGTCGTGATCCTCGACGTGCTGCACTACGTGAACCTTGAAGCGCAGGAAGGCGTACTGCTGCGCGTGCGCGACGCGCTGCGCCGTGGCGCCAACCCGCAGGCGCGGCTGCTGCTGCGCGTGGGCGACGCGTCGAGCCGCCGCGGCTTCGCGATCAGCCAGTGGGTCGATCGCACCGTCACGCGCATCCGCGGCCACAAGGTCTCGCCGACCTGGGGCCGGCCGCTGGCCGACTGGACGGCGCTGCTGCGGCGCCTGGGCTTTCGCGTGCAAAGCATCCCGATGAGCGTGGGCACGCCCTTCGCCAACGTGCTGCTGGTGGCCGACCTGGAAGGGGCCGCATGACGGTGCCGCAGACGCTCGACCGTGCCGGCATTGCGCAGCGCATTCCGCACAGCGGCAGCATGTGCCTGCTGGAGCGGCTGGAGAGCTGGGACGCCGAGGCCATTCGCTGCAGCACCACCACGCACGCACAGGCCGACAACCCGCTGCGCACCGAGAGCGGACTGCTCGCGCCCAACGCCATCGAATACGCGGCGCAGGCCATGGCGCTGCATGGCGGCCTGCTGGCTGCCGAGGGCAGCACGCCGTCGGCGGGTTTCCTGGCGAGCGCGCGCAACGTGAAGCTGGCGGTGGCGCGCCTCGACGACGTGCCCGGCGCGTTGCAGGTGGGAGCCCGGCGCCTGTCGGGCGACGACCGCCAGATCCTCTACGAATTCACGGTGAAGGCGGACGATGGCCGCATGCTGGCCGAAGGCCGCGCCGTGGTGGTCCTGAACACACCGCTTGCTGCAGAAAGCATGACATCGCCATGAGTCTCGAAGGAAAGCGCGCGCTGATCACCGGCGCCAGCGGCGCACTTGGCGCCGCCATGGCCGAACGCCTTGCGCGGGACGGCGCCACGGTCCTGCTGCACGCCAATTCGCGACCCGAGGCGGTCGAGCAACTGGCCGCATCGATCACGGCGGCGGGCGGCAAGGCGGAGTGCCACGTGTTCGACCTGTGCAGCGACGAAGCCTCGGCGGCGGCGTGCGCGCGCATCCTGGAAGGCGGGCCGGTCCAGATCCTCGTCAACAACGCGGGCGTGCACGACGACGCCGTGCTGCCGGGCATGCGTGCCGAGCAGTGGCACAAGGTGATCGACGTATCGCTTAACGGTTTCTTCCGCGTCACGCAGCCGCTGCTTCTGCCCATGATGCGCACGCGGTGGGGGCGCATCCTGAATATCTCTTCCGTGGCCGCGATTGCGGGCAACCGGGGGCAGGTCAACTACGCCGCGGCCAAGGGCGCGCTGAACAGCGCGACCAAGGCGCTGTCGCTCGAAGTGGCATCGCGCGGCGTGACGGTGAACGCGATTGCACCCGGAATCATTGCATCGCCGATGGCGGATGCGGTGTTCGATCCCGCGGTCATCAACCAGATGGTGCCGGTGAAGCGCGCTGGGACGCCCCAGGAAGTGGCTGCGCTGGCCGCCTTCCTGGCGAGTGACGAGGCGGCCTACATCACGGGCCAGGTGATCTCGATCAACGGCGGGATGATCTGAAGATCTGCCGCCGGGATTTCTTTTACAGCGGCAAGGTGTCGAACGCCGCGTAGGCCGTAGCCAGCCAAGACTTCACGCGCTGCCGTTCCAGCAACCCCAGCGCATGCGGGCCTTCGCGGTCGTTCACGGCCTTCCAGAAGCTCGTGTTCTGCGCATCGATCTTGCGCATGCTCGCGTCGTGCAGGCGGGGCAGGGTGATCACGCGTGCGCCGTTCGCCGTCGCCTTCGAGAGCGATTGCGAGGCGAGCAGCATCCCGAAGTCGCTGCCGCGGCCGTAGTTCTGCACCACGATGTAGTTGGGCCGGTTGCCGAAGGTGTCGATGAGTGCGCCGAGCAGGTCGGTCGAGTCCTTGCCGTCGTCCAGCACGTGCCAGAAGTTGACGGTGACACCGATGTCGGCGAACACGTCGAACAGGTCCGACTCCTTGATCCAGCGCGACAGCGGTGCCAGCGTTTGCGCGGCAAGGTCGACGATCACGCTCTGCTGCGGGTTGGTCTCGAAGCCGTTGACGACCGTGTCGAGCCCTTCGAAGCTGTCGACCACCACCTGCGAGGCGAAGCCTTCGTAGAAGCGGGTGAACGAGCTGTGCGAGCGGTCGGTGTCGAAGCCCGTGAAAGGGCGGCTGTGGTCGATGAAATACTGCGCCAGCACGCGCGCCGTGACAGATTTGCCGACACCGCCTTTTTCGCCGCCGATGAAATTGATGGAGCTCATGAGTTGCTGCTGCCTCGAATGGGTTGAGGGGTGGAGGGCGGATTCATTCTAGGGGCCAGTTTTTCTACCGGCCGCGTTTTGCCATGGCTTGCAGCAAGGGATGTGCCTGCAAGCGCTGCTGCAGCCGCTTCTTCCACGGCGCCGGCAGCGCCGAGGCGTCGATCATTGCAGGCCATTTGTCGCGGGCCAGCCGCGCGGTGTCGGCGACGACACGGCGCACCAGCGGCTCGTGCAGTCCCGTCGAGAAGCAGAAGGCGCGTACGTTGGCGGGCGTGAACAGGGCGGTGCGCCGGGCCGGGACCGCCGGCTCAGGCAACAGCGGCAGCGCGTGGCCGTCGACACCCTGCAGTGCGGCGTACGCGACGATGTCGTAGGCCGGCGCGAATCGCGGTGCAACGCCGTCTGGGTACAGCACGCCGAAGTTCTTGAGATGCGCGTCGGGGTTGCCGAGCAGGTCGTTCACTGCAAGGCGCCGCAGGAGCTCGAGCACCGCTTCGTCGCCCAGCGACGGAAACGCGCGCATCGCGAGCGCCATGTCGAGGTAGCTGCCGCCGTACTTGCGCATCGGGTCGATCGCCAGCACCTGCGCGAAGTCTTCGAAATGGATGCGGCGTGCGCCGTCGCGGTCGAAGCGCGTGACCGCCAGGAATTCGGGCTCGTCGGGCAGCGCATAGCTGTGCTCCGCGGCAATGGCCGAGAGCGGGGCGAGTTCCGCATGGCAAACCTCGACGCCCGCCGCGCCGGCCATCTGCAGCGACAGCATCTCGAGCTGCGGCATGTGCGGCCGGCCGGCGACCGGCAGCTTGGCGATCACCCGGGTGCTTGCGCCGGCCCGCGTGCGGGCCACGTACCGCCCGCCCTGGCGGCGCAGGCCCAGCTTGGGCTGTACGCCCGAGACCGATATGCCTTGCGGCATCGGCAGTTCGACTACCGACATCTCCAGCGCATCCTGGTCCTGCGTGATGAGGCGCTGCAGCGTGCCGCGGTCCACCGACACGGGCCGGGCACTCACTGCGCCGGGCAGGTCGCCGCCGCAGGCAGCGAGCAGTTCGAAATGATCGTTCTCGCGGCAGCCGCGCAGCTGCGCGATATGGCTGCGCAGCACGCCTTCGGGCAGCAGGTTCTGGAAAAAGCCCGGCAGCTGGCCCCCCTGGGCGTTGAACAGCGGGTTCTTGACGTCGCTCCAGAGTGCCGACTGGGCCGCGGGGTCGCTCGCCACCATCGAGAGCGACAGCACCTCGGCTGGCGGATTGGCGACCAGCTCGGGCTCCGCGACGAAGCGGCACAGGTCGGCGTACTGGAACAGCTTGCCGAAGCGGCGTGTGCCGAGCGAAATCTCGAGGATCTTGACGTTCATGGCGGCGAACGGCGCTTGTTGAGGGGCGCGCCGGGCGCCTGCGCCACTGCATGGCCTACGCGCGTGGCCACGGGGCGATAGCCGGGATCGGTGGCCGTGGTTTCGCCAAAGCCCTTGGGCGCAAGCTGCAGTTCGAGACCCAGCGCATCTACCAGCGCCAGCAGGGACGACAGCTGCGGGTTGCCCTGCAGGCTCAGGGCGTTGCGCACGGAGCGCTCGGTGAGTCCCGAGCGCAGAGCGATTTCAGCATTCGAGATGCCGGCGGCATCGCGGCGAGCGGCCAGGGCGATGATGAGTTCCTGTTTATTCACGGAAATATATTACCGCAAATGAAGTTTTAGGAAATATTTTTCCTAAAACCTTCGCCGCTTCTTCCGCCGCTTTCACTTGGGTATCAGCGTGAAGAAGGGCATGACCACGCCCATCACCCAGTTCTGGCCGAAGTCGAGCGCCGCCCGGCGGTATTTCTCGTCGGCCTGCGCAGCCAGCAGGTCGAGCCGCGCCACGACCTTCGACAGTTCGCGGTCGGCCACGAGGTTGCGGCCGCGGTCGCTGATTTCGGTGGCCAGCAGCAGTGGCTGGCCATCGGGGCCGGTCTTGGAGGAAATGAGCCAGAGCGATATCTCGAAGTTGCGCGCGGCCCTGAAGCTGTTCTCGGCATTGATGCCGTCGATCATGGTCTGGTCCCAGGTGTCGCCGTTGGCCTGCTTGAGCATGGTGGCCCAGCCGTACACCAGCGCCGCGACGCGGTCGCCCTGGTAGCCCTGCGGCCCGGTATCGAAGGCCAGGCGGATCGCATCGATGCCGGTGGCGCCCTTCAATTCGGGCAGGGGCGGGCCCTTGAGCACGGCGTCCCAGGCGCGCTGGGCGGCCTCGTCCATGCTGACTGCCGACTTGCGCCATTCGCGCGGGTTGCGCTTGTAGAGTGTGCTTTGCACGCGACGCACCGACTGCAGGTTGTCGCGCAGCGACAGGTTGGCGATGCGGTTGGCGCCGGACTGCATCCATTCGTGGCTGCTGTAGGGCTCGGCGCGCTGGGTGTCGCGCGTCGACGAGCAGCCTGCAAGGCCAAGCAGAACAGCCGTGCCCGCCAAGATGCCTCCAAGGAGGCAGGTACGTCGCATGGCGAGGGGAGAAACCAGGGAATCGCTCATGCCCTGACGTTATCATCCACGGCTGGGGCGGCGGCCTGCTGCAAGCTGCAGGCCCGTGCAATTTTCCTTACAAATCAATACCTTGGCGCTAGAGCCAAGCAGGCCGACAAGTCGTGCGTCTTAATTCCATCAAGCTTTCGGGCTTCAAGTCGTTCGCCGAACCCACCAACTTCCTGCTGCCGGGCCAACTGGTGGGCGTCGTCGGGCCGAACGGTTGCGGCAAGTCGAACATCATGGACGCGGTGCGCTGGGTGCTCGGCGAGTCGCGTGCGTCGGAGTTGCGCGGCGAGTCGATGCAGGATGTGATCTTCAACGGCACGACCACCCGCAAGCAGGCCAGCCGTTCGAGCGTGGAGCTGGTGTTCGACAACGCTGACCACCGCGCCGGCGGCCAATGGAACCAGTTCGGCGAAATCGCCGTGCGCCGCGTGCTCACGCGCGACGGCACCAGCAGCTACTACATCAACAACCAGCCGGTGCGCCGCCGCGATGTGCAGGACGTGTTCCTGGGCACCGGCCTCGGGCCGCGTGCCTACGCCATCATCGGCCAGGGCACGATCAGCCGGATCATCGAATCGAAGCCCGAAGAGCTGCGCCTGTTCCTCGAAGAAGCCGCAGGCGTGTCCAAGTACAAGGAACGCCGCCGCGAAACCGAAAACCGCCTGGGCGATACGCGCGAGAACCTCACGCGGGTCGAGGACATTCTTCGCGAGCTCAACGCCAACCTCGAAAAGCTCGAGAAGCAGGCCGAGGTGGCTGCGCGCTACAACATGCTGCAAGGCGACGCCACGAAGAAGCAGCACCAGCTGTGGTTCTTGAAGCGCAGCGAAAGCAACGCCGACCAGGCCAGGATCAAGTTCGACTCCGAAAAGGCGATCAACGACCTCGAATCGCGCATGGCCGACCTGCGCCACATCGAGGCCGAACTCGAAACGGTGCGCCAGGCCCACTACGGCGCCGGCGACCAGGTCAACCAGGCGCAGGGCAAGCTCTACGAGGCGAGCGCCGAAGTCGGCCGGCTCGAGGGCGAGATCCGCTTCGTGGTCGAAGGCCGCCAGCGCGTGGAGCAGCGCCTGGTGCAACTGCGCGAGCAGATGGGCCAGTGGGGCCGCCGCCGCGAAGAGGCCGAGGCCGAGATCGAAACGCTGGCCGGCGCCGGCGTGGACGCCGAGGAGCAGGCCATTTTGCTGGCCGCCCAGCTCGAAGAGCACGACGCGCGCATGCCCGAGCTCGAGGAAGCCGTGCAGCGCGCCCAGGACGAGGCCAACACCCAGCGCACGACCGTGTCGCAGGTACAGCAGCAGATCCAGGTGCTGGCTGCCGACCAGCGCAACATCGAAGAGCAGAGCCGCCAGCTCACGCAGCGCAGCGAGCGCCTGCGCGCCGACCAGAACGCGCTGGCCGCACCTGACGAAGCCCGCCTGCTCGAAATGCAGGAGCAGCACGCGATGGCGCAGGAGGCCGCGAGCGAAGCCGACGCCCGCCTGCATGAGCTGCAGGAAGCCGTGCCGCAACTCGACGACGACCGCCGCGCGAAGCAGCAGGCCGTCAACACCGAAGGCGCCCGCCATGCCGAGTTCTCGGCCCGCCTCGAAGCGCTGCGTGCGCTGCAGGAAAAGGTCAAGACCGACGGCAAGCTGGCGCCCTGGCTCGCCAAGCACGGCCTCGACGGCCTGCAAGGCCTGTGGAGCCGAATCCACGTCGAGCAGGGATGGGAAAACGCGCTCGAAGCCGCGCTGCGCGAACGCCTGGGTGCGCTCGAAGTCAGCCGCCTGGAGATGGTGCGCGCCTTCGGCAACGACGCGCCGCCCGCCAAGCTTGCCTTCTACAGCCCGCCCACCGCCGGAGCGCCCGAAGGCACGGCCGCGCTGCCGCGCCTGTCCAGCCTGCTTCGCCTGAACGATGCCGGCCAGCAAGCCCTGCTGAACGGCTGGCTGCATGGCTGCTACACCGCCGCGAGCTTCGAGGAAGCGCTGGCCCAGCGTGCTGCGCTGCAGCCTGGCGAAGTCATCTACGTGCAGAGCGGCCACGCCGTGTCCTCGCACAGCGTCAACTTCTACGCGCCCGACTCCGAACAGGCCGGCCTGCTGGCCCGCCAGCAGGAAATGGAAAACCTGGAGCGCCAGCTGCGCGCCCAGACACTCATCAACGAAGAAGCGCGTACTGCCTTGGTTCGCGCCGAAGCTGCCTACGCCGATGCCGCACAGCGCCTCGTGACCGCACGTCGCGAAGCCGCCGAGACCCAGTCGCGCGCGCACGAACTGCAGGTCGAGACCCTGCGCATGACGCAGCTCGCCGAGCAGACCCGCGCGCGCAGCCAGCAGCTGGCCGCCGACCTCGGCGAAGTCGATGCGCAGCTCGAAGAACTGCAGGAGAGGCGCATCGCAGCCGAAGGCCGGTTCGAAGAGCTCGACATGCAGCTGGCCGACAGCCAGGAGCGCCACGCGCAGCTCGACGAGCGCGTGATCGAAGCCGGCCGCGCGCTGAGCGCGAGCCGCGAGCAGCACCGCAGCCTCGAGCGCCAGGCGCAGGAAGCGACCTTCTCGCAGCGCACGCTCGAAGCCCGCCGCGGGGAGCTCAACCGCTCCATCGAAACCGCGGCGCAGCAGATCGTGGCGCTGACTGACGAAGACGAGCGCGCCCGGGCCGAACTGGCCCGGCTGTCCGATGCCGCTGCGCAGGCCGGCCTGCAGGATGCCCTGTCGCTCAAGCTCGAACGCGAAGCCGCGCTGGGCTCGGCGCGCAGCCAGTACGACGACCTCACGCTCAAGCTGCGCGCGAGCGACGAGCGCCGCCTGCAGCTCGAACGCGAGCTCGATCCGCTGCGCCAGCGCATCACCGAGTTCCAGTTGAAGGAACAGGCCGCGCGCTTGGGTGTCGAGCAGTACCAGCAGCTGCTCGACGATGCCGGCGCCGACCTCGAAGCCATCGAGCAGTCGATCGAAACCGAAAAGGTCAAGCTCACGGGCCTGCAAGGCGAAATCGACCGCCTCAACCGCGAAGTGGTCGCGCTCGGCGCGGTGAACCTGGCGGCGCTCGACGAACTCGCCATCGCGAGCGAACGCAAGACCTTCCTCGACGCGCAGTCGGCCGACCTGAACGAGGCCATCGGCACGCTCGAAGACGCCATCCGCAAGATCGACGCCGAAACGCGCGACCTGCTGGGCGGCACCTTCAAGGTCGTCAACGAGCACTTCAGCCGCATGTTCCCCGAGCTGTTCGGCGGCGGCAACGCCAAGCTGATGATGACGGGCGACGAAATCCTCGACTCCGGTGTGCAGGTGATGGCGCAGCCCCCGGGCAAGAAGAACCAGACCATCCACCTGCTGTCGGGCGGCGAGAAGGCGCTCACGGCCATTGCGCTCGTGTTCGCCATCTTCCAGCTCAACCCGGCCCCTTTCTGCCTGCTCGACGAAGTGGACGCGCCGCTGGACGACGCGAACACCGAGCGCTATGCCAAACTCGTGACAGCCATGAGCCGCGAAACCCAGTTCCTCTTCATCAGCCACAACAAGATCGCCATGGAAATGGCCGAGCAGCTGATCGGCGTGACGATGCAGGAGCAGGGCGTGTCGCGCATCGTTGCGGTCGACATGGAGTCGGCGGTCTCGATGGTCGAAGCCGCGTAAGCCGAGCGGCACCCATGAGCAGCCTCACTCTCGCCCTGACCATCCTCGGCGGCCTCGTTCTCGCGGCCGTCGTTGCCTACAACACGCTGATGTCGCGCCGCAATGCGCCGCGCCAGCCCGACGCGATCGACATTGCGCTCGATGAAGCCGAGCGCGCTTTGGCGGAGAGCGGCGGCGGCATGGAGCCGATGCTGCATGCCGATCCGCACCAGATACAGGGGGCAGACCGCCACGAGCCCCTGTTCGATCCCGACCTGCCGGCGCCCAGCGGCGTGCCCGTGGCGACCGGCGAACGCCGCGGCGGGCTCGACCCGCTGATCGACGTGATCGCACCGATCTCGCTCGACGGCCTCGCCTCGGGCGATGCCGCCATCGCCGCCATGCCGCCGACACGGCGCGCGGGCAGCAAGCCGGTGGCCATCGAAGGCCTGAACGAACACACTGGCCAGTGGGAGCCGCCCGTGGCCGGCCAGCGCTACAGCGCTTTCCAGGTCGGCGTGCAGCTGGCCAACCGCACGGGTGCGCTCAACGAGATCGAGTACTCCGAATTCGTGGTCAAGGCCCAGGCCTTTGCCGACGCCGTCAACGGCGCGCCCGAGTTTCCCGAGATGCTCGACGAAGTGGCGCGCGCGCGCGAGCTCGACCAGTTCGCCAGCGCGCACGATGCGCAGCTGGGTTTTGTCCTGCGCGCGTTGCATGCGGCCTGGAGTCCGGGCTATGTGCAGCAGAACGCGGCGCGGCTCGGCTTCGTGGCCGGCATCATCCCGGGGCGCATGGTGCTGCCGACCAGCGAAGCCGGCCTGCCGCCGATCCTCGGGCTGGCCTTCGACACGCAGGCGGCGCTGGCCGACGACCCGGCCCAGTCGGCCATCCGCGAACTCAGCCTGAGCCTCGATGTGCCGCAGGTCGACCGTGGCGAAGAGCCGTTCCGCCGCATGCGCGAAGCTGCCGCCACGCTGGCGCGCGAGATGGACGGCGTGGTCACCGACAGCGACGGCCAGCTGCTGCGCGACGAAACCATGGACGTGATCGGCGCCGACCTCGAGCAGCTCTACGACACGCTCGATGCGCGCGACCTCGCTGCGGGCTCGCCGCTGGCACGGCGCCTCTTCAGCTAACAACTCCGACCTCCGGGAGACACCCATGACGACGCGCGACGAAGCGGCACGCGAAGCCGCCGCACTGAGCGAACAGCTCCACCGCCACGCCCATCTCTACTACGTGCTCGACACGCCCGAACTGCCGGACGCCGAGTACGACAGGCTCTTCCAGCGCCTTCAGGCTATCGAAACCGAGTTTCCCGACCTGCGCACGCCCGATTCGCCGACACAGCGAGTGGGCGGCAAGGTGCTCGACGGTTTCGTCAAAGTGCGCCACAGGGTGCCGATGCTGTCGATCCGCACCGAGACCGACATCACGCCCGGCGGCGCGAGCGCCTTCGACGCGCGCGTGCGCAAGGAACTGGGTCTGCCCGAGGACGGACCGCAGGTCGCCTACGTCTGCGAGCTGAAGTTCGACGGCCTTGCCATGAACCTGCGCTACGAGAACGGTGTGCTGGTGCAGGCCGCCACGCGCGGCGACGGCGAGGTGGGCGAAGACGTCACGCAGAACATCCGCACCGTGCGCGAGATTCCGCTGCGCCTCAACGGTACGGCGCCGCCCGTGGTCGAGGTGCGCGGCGAGGTCTACATGAAGCGCGCCGATTTCGACGCGCTCAACGAGCGCCAGCGCCAGAGGATCGCGGATGGGCAAAAGAACGAGAAGGTGTTCGTCAACCCGCGCAATGCCGCCGCCGGCGCGGTGCGCCAACTCGACCCGGCGATTGCCGCGGCGCGGCCCCTGAGCTTCTTTGCCTACGGGCTGGGCGAGGTGACACCAGCGGCCGAGGGCGGACCCGACTGCCCGACGCAATTCGACTGGCTGCAGCAGTTCGATGCCTGGGGCTTTCCTGTGGCCAGGCAGACGGCGCGCGCGACAGGTGCGATTGAACTCATAGCTTTCCACGAGAACATCGGCCGCCAGCGCGACGCCTTGCCCTATGACATCGACGGCGTCGTCTACAAGGTCGACAGCATCGAACTGCAGCGGCAACTGGGCTTTGTCTCGCGCGAGCCGCGCTGGGCCGTGGCCCACAAGTACCCGGCACAGGAGCAACTGACCGAGGTGGTCGGCATCGAGATCCAGGTCGGCCGCACCGGCAAGCTCACACCGGTCGCCAAGCTCGCGCCGGTGTTCGTCGGCGGCGTGACGGTGACGAATGCCACGCTGCACAACGAAGACGAGGCGCGCCGCAAGGATGTGCGCGTGGGCGACACGGTGATCGTGCGCCGTGCCGGCGACGTGATTCCCGAAGTGGTCGGCGTGGCACCGGACAGCCTGGCCAGGCCCGACGATCAGCGCGGCGCAGTCTTCACCATGCCGCACAAGTGCCCCGTGTGCGATTCGGAAGCCGTGCGCGAGGAGGGCGAGGTCGATTACCGCTGCAGCGGCGGCCTGTTCTGCGCGGCGCAGCGCAAGGAAGCCATCCTGCACTTCGCGGCGCGGCGCGCGGTGGATGTCGACGGACTGGGCGACAAGCTGGTCGAGCAACTGGTCGATGCCAACCTGATCCGCACCTTGCCTGATCTCTACAAGCTGGGTTTCACCACGCTGGCCGGGCTGGATCGCATGGCCGAGAAGTCGGCGAAGAACCTCGTCGACGCGCTCGAGGCCTCGAAGAAGACCACGCTGCCGCGCTTCCTGTTCGGCCTTGGCATCCGCCACGTGGGCGAAACCACCGCGAAGGACCTGGCCAAGCACTTCGGCAAGCTCGACGCGATCATGGACGCGAGCGAGGAGCAACTGCTCGAAGTGAACGACGTGGGTCCGGTGGTGGCGCAAAGCCTGCGCACCTTCTTCGATCAGCCGCACAACCGCGAAGTGGTCGAGCAATTGCGCGCCTGCGGACTGAGCTGGGAGGAGGGCGAGCCCGCCGCCAGGGCGCCGAAGCCTTTGGCGGGTCTGACCTTCGTCATCACCGGCACGCTTCCTACGCTGAGCCGCGACGAAGCGAAGGATAAATTGGAGGCAGCCGGAGCCAAGGTTTCCGGCTCGGTCAGCAAGAAGACCCATTACCTCGTGGCCGGCGAAGAGGCCGGGAGCAAGCTCGACAAGGCGCGTGAAAACGGCGTCGAGATCATCGATGAGGCGCGTATGCTGGAGATACTCGCCAACGGTGTTCCGACGGAGTAAGCCGCAGAGGTGCCGGACAGGCCCTTTACCGGCCGTTACGCGACTTCATCTGAGCGCAGTCAACAGGGTCTACAACCTGGCGTTGAAAACTAATCGAAGGCCACAAGGAGTCCCTCATGCAAAAAATTCGTGTTCTTGGTGCTTGCGCCGCGCTCGGCGGCGTTGCGTTGCTGAGCGGCTGCGTGGGCGTGCCCGCCGATCCCTACTATGGTGGCTACTCGTCGGGGCCTTACTACAGCGAGCCCGCGCCCGTGGTCGTTTCGCCCGCGCCGGTCTACATCCAGGGTGGCGGCTACTACGAGCAGCGGCGTCCGTACTACTACGACCGTCCGTACTACGGCCGTCCGGGCTATCCGGCCGTGCGCCCTGTCTATCCGAGTCCCGGCGTGGTCGGACGACCGTCAGGCAACTGGGGCGGTGGCCACCCGGGCGTCGCACCGCGCCCGCCCATTGCCGGTGGAGGACCGGGCTCCATCCCGACGCCGCCGCGCGGCAATGCGCGCCTGTGGACTTCGCCGGACTCCAAGACCCAGACCCCTCCCTGATCGCGGCGGCTGCGGGCCTGTCGCGATAATCCCGCCATGGCCATCCGCGAAATCCTGAAAATGGGCGACCCCCGGCTGCTGCGCATTGCGCAGCCGGTCGCCGCCTTCGACACCGACGAACTGCACCTGCTGGTGCGCGACATGTTCGAAACCATGCATGCAGTCAACGGTGCTGGCCTCGCCGCACCGCAGATCGGCGTGGACCAGCAGCTGGTGATCTTCGGCACCGATGTCGTGAATCCCCGCTATCCCGATGCGCCACCGGTGCCGCGTACCGTGCTGCTCAATCCCGTCATCACGCCGCTGGACGACGAGGAGGAAGAGGGGTGGGAAGGATGCCTGTCGGTGCCGGGCCTGCGCGGCGTGGTGCCGCGATTCGCCAACATCCGCTATACCGGGTTCGACCCCTACGGCGACCCGATCGACCGGGTCGCCACCGGCTTTCATGCGCGCGTGGTGCAGCATGAAGTCGATCATCTGCTGGGCAAGCTGTACCCGATGCGGGTGCGCGATTTCTCGCGCTTCGGCTACACCGAGGTCCTGTTTCCGGGCCTCGATGCGGCCGATGACGATTGAGCCCGCTCAGTTGTATTTGCTGCTGAGCGCGAAGCGGCCGCCGCCCATGAAGGCGAGGGCGAGCGCCGCGAACAGGAACATGCCCTGCGTTTCCAGCGCCCAGCCGCCTTGCTTGCCGAGCGAGGTCAGGTCCTTCGCGTGGACCAGCGTGAAAGCCACGAGCATGTTGATCGCGACGATCCATGCCGCCGGCCGCGTGTAGAGGCCGATGATCAGCAGCACGGGCGCCACCACTTCCCCGATATAGACCAGATAAGCCAGCGCGCCCGGCAGCCCGTGCTGGGCCAGCATGCCGGAAATGAAGCCGACGCCGCCCTGGAGCTTGGCGATGCCGTGCAGCAGGATCAGGACGCCAAGCGCGACGCGCAGGATGAACTTGCCGGTGTCGTCGGATTTGACCATTTGTGTGGATTCCAGTTGAAGTGATTCGAGGGCCGTATGGTAGTGAACCTGCAGCGTCTTCGGGCACCGGATTTGCGTCGGGCTACGCGCATATGCATCAAACCCGTGGTTCTTTGGCAGAGTCTCGTGTCGGCCCGTACACTGCCTTTTGCCTACTGTTGAGGAGAACACCAATGAACAATCGCTTCCGCCCGGCATTGCTTGCCGCCGCCTCCGTCATCGCACTCGCCGCTGCCGCGCCGGCCTTCGCCGGCAAGACACTCGACGCGGTCAAGCAGCGCGGCACCGTCAAGTGCGGCGTGACCAACGGCGTGGCGGGCTTCTCCGCACCGGACACCCAGGGCAACTGGTCGGGCCTCGACGTCGACACCTGCCGCGCCATCGCGGCCGCCGTGCTCGGCGACGGCAAGAAGGTCGACTTCGTGCCGCTCAATTCGCAGCAGCGCTTCTCGGCCCTGCAGGCCGGCGAGATCGACATCCTCGCGCGCAACACGACCTGGACGCTCACGCGCGACGCTTCGCTGGGCTTCAACTTCACCACCATCACCTACTATGACGGCCAGGGCTTCCTGGTGCCGAAGAAGCTCAAGGTAACGAGCGCCAAGCAACTCAAGAACGCCACCATCTGCACGCAGTCGGGCACCACCAACGAGAAGAACGTGTCGGACTACTTCCGCGCGCAGAACATCCCGGTAAAGACCGTCGTCTTCGAAAGCTTCGAGGCTTCGTTCAAGGCTTTCTTCTCGGGCCGCTGCCAGGCCTTCACGACCGACGCCTCGGCGCTGGCCGGCCTGCGCAACAAGGAAGCGCCGAACCCCGACGACTATGTCATCCTGCCCGAGCTGATCTCCAAGGAGCCGCTCGCGCCGCTGGTGCGCCGTGGCGACGACGAATGGTTCGCCATCGCCAAGTGGGTGCCCAATGCGCTCATCGAGGCCGAGGAGTTCGGCGTCACGCAGGCCAATGCCGACGAACTCAAGGCCAGCAGCAAGGATCCGGCGCAGCAGCGCCTGGTCGGCACCGGTGAAGACCTCGGCAAACTGCTGGGCCTCGACAAGGACTGGTCGTTCCGCGCAATCAAGGCCGTGGGCAACTACGGCGAGATGTTCGAGCGCAATGTCGGGCCGAAGTCGGTGCTCAAGCTGCCGCGCGGCTCCAACAACCTCTGGAACAAGGGCGGCCTGATCTACGCACCCCCGGTTCGATGAGCGCCAGGGCCTCGCGCCGCGGGGTCTGGCTGGCATGGGCCGTCCAGGCGCTGCTGGTGCTGGCCGTCGTGGCCGGCGCGGTCTGGGTGGTTCACCATGCACTCGAGGTGCTGCGTGCACGCGGCGTGCGCTCCGGCTTCGACTTTCTCACCGAGCCCGCGGGCTTCTCGATCAGCGAAGGCTGGCTGGACTTCGACGCGGACCAGCCGTTCTGGCGCGCGTTTCTCGCGGGGCTGATCAACACGGTGCGCGCGGCGGTGCCGGCGGCCATCTTCTCGGTCGTGCTCGGTACGCTCATCGGCATCGGCCGGCTGGCGCCGCACGTGCTGCTGCGCGGCATCTGCACCGCATACGTCGAGTTGCTGCGCAACGTGCCGCTGCTGGTGCAGCTGCTGATGCTGGCCTTCGCGATGGCCAACCTGCTGCCCGATCCGACGGAGCCTGTTCGGTTGCTGCCCGGCGTGTGGCTCAGCAAAGGGGGGCTCAGCGTGCCATGGCCCGTGGCAGGCGAGGGCGGCTGGTGGCCCACGCATTTCGAGTTTCCCGAGCGTGGCGATTTCGGTGTGAGTGGCGGCGCTGCGCTGAGCCCCGAGTACGTGACCATCGTGGCGGGCCTGACCTTTTATTCGGCCGCGTTCGTGGCGGAGATCGTGCGCGCGGGCATCCTGTCGGTCTCGCAGGGGCAAGTGCTCGCGGGGCAGGCGCTGGGCCTGTCGCCGGTGCAGCAGCTCCGCATCGTGATCCTGCCGCAGGCGCTGCGGGTGATCGTGCCTTCGCTCACCAACCAGCTGCTGAGCCTCACCAAGAACTCGTCGCTTGCTGTGGCCGTGGGCTATCCGGAGCTGGTGTCGGTGGCCAACACCACCATCGGTTCGAATGGCCGGGCCTTCGAGTGCATCGCGATCATCATGGCGGTCTATCTGCTGTTGTCACTGCTGATTTCGTTCGGCATGAACCGCTACAACGTGCGCGTTGCATTGCGAGGCTGGCCATGAGGAGCGCCACGCAGGAACCCATTGCGTGGCGCAGCGAACTCTGGGGTTCGCCGATGCGGGCACTGGCGACGGTGCTGCTGCTTGCGCTGCTCGCGTGGGGCGGCTTCCACGCCGTCGAGTGGGGCATCGTGCATGCGGTGTTCCGGCCCGACGCCGAGGCCTGCCGGGCCGTGCAGCATGGCGCCTGCTGGGGTGTGGTGGCCGAGAAGTGGCGGCCGATGCTGTTCGGACGCTTTCCGTATGAAGAGCAATGGCGCCCGGCCATCGCGGTCGTCGTGCTGTCCGCCGTCACCGTGTTCAGCGCCTGGCCGCGGAGCTGGCGCTGCTGGCTCGTGCCGCTGTGGATCGGTGCGCTGCTGCTGTTCGTGCTGCTGATGCGTGGTGGCGTCCTGGGACTGAGCCATGTACCGACGAGCCGCTGGGGCGGCCTGCCGCTGACCATCGGGCTCGCGGTGGTGGGGCTGGCGCTGGCCTTTCCGCTGGCCTTGTTGCTGGCGCTTGGCCGCCGCTCGGGCTGGCCCGTGGTGCGCACGCTGAGTGCGAGCTACATCGAACTGGTGCGCGGCGTGCCGCTGATCTCGGTGCTGTTCATGGCCTCGTTCCTGTTGCCGCTGCTGTGGCCGGCCGGATGGCAGCCCGACGTGCTGGTGCGGGTGCTCGCGGGGCTCACGCTGTTCGTGGCGGCGTACCTGGCCGAGATCATCCGCGGCGGCCTGCAGGCCGTGCCGCGTGGCCAGACAGAGGTGGCGATGGCGCTGGGCTTCGGCCGCTGGCCGGTGCAGCGCGACATCGTGCTGCCGCAGGCGCTGCGCCTCGTGGTGCCGGCGCTGACCAACAGCGTGGTCGGTACGCTGAAAGACACCTCGCTCGTCACCGTGGTCGGCCTGTTCGAGCTGACCGGCGCGCTGGGCCTGGCGCTGGGCGGTGATCCGACGTGGCGGCCGTTCTATCTCGAGGGCTATCTCTTCATCGCGGCTGTGTACTGGGTGCTGTGCTTCGGGCTCTCGCGCTACAGCGTGTGGCTCGAAAAGCGGCTGTCGGCCGTGCGCTGAGCGGGGCACGGCCGGGCTCCTGTACACTCCGGGCCTTCATGTCGAGCCACGATTTCCACCCCGCATCCCACGCAGCCCTGATGGCTCGCATGATGCCGCCTGCCTCCGCGCAGGCGATGGTCGTTGCTCGAATGATTACCACCATTACCACCGCGGCCACCTGAGCACGCGCAGGTGGCCGTTCCGGCAGCCACCTGGTGTATCGCTCTCTCCCCGAACGAATGAACCCAGCTCTGGCAGCTGGGTTTTGTTTTTCGTCTGGAGATGTCCATGTACCGCGATCCCGTTGAATCCCTCGAGTCCCTGCACAGCCGCCCTGCGCTGAACCGTACCCTGCGCGTGGGGATGATCGGTATCGGAACCGTGGGCTCGGGCACCTTCCGCGTGCTCGTGCGCAACCAGGCGGACATCGCGGCGCGGGCCGGCCGGGCTATCGAACTCGTGATCGTTGCCGCGCGCAACCTGGCGCGCGCCGCCGGCATCGTGGGAGAGGGCGTTGCGCTCACGGCCGACCCGATGCAGGTCGCCGCGCATCCCGACGTCGACGTGGTCGTGGAGGTGGCCGGCGGCACCGGTCCCGCGCGCGACTGGGTGCTGGCCGCCATTGCGCATGGCAAGCACGTGGTCACGGCCAACAAGGCATTGCTCGCGGTGCACGGCGCCGAGATCTTCGCCGCCGCGCGAAAACAGGGCGTGGCCGTGGCCTACGAGGGGGCGGTGGCCGTGAGCATTCCTATCGTCAAGGCGCTGCGCGAAGGCCTGGCGGCCAACCGCATCGAGTGGGTGGCCGGCATCATCAACGGCACCTCCAACTTCATCCTGAGCAAGATGCGCGATGAAGGCCTCGACTTCGCCGCCGCGCTCGCGCAGGCCCAGGCGCTGGGCTATGCGGAGGCCGACCCGAGCTTCGACATCGAAGGCATCGACGCCGCGCACAAGCTGTCTTTGCTGGCCGCCAACGCCTTCGGCATGCCGCTGCGCTTCGCCGATGTGCAAGTGGAGGGCATCACTGCCCTGCAAGAGCTGGACGTGGCCTGCGCCGAGCAACTGGGTTACCGCATCAAGCTGCTGGGCGTGGCACGCCGGCAGGCGTCGGGCGTCGAACTGCGCGTGCAGCCCGCACTCGTGCCTGCCACGCATCTGATGGCACAGGTGAACGGTTCGATGAACGCCGTCATGGTCAAGAGCGATGCGGCGGGCCTGACGATGTACTACGGTGCGGGCGCCGGCTCGGAGCAGACGGCCTCGGCGGTGATCGCCGATCTCGTGGACGTGGCGCGGCTCGACGGCGTGAATGCCGCGCAGCACGTGCCGCACCTCGGCGTGCATGAGCACGCGACGAACGCGTTGGCGGTGTTGCCGCGTGCCGCCGTGCACACCTCGCACTACCTGCGGGTGCCGGTGCGCGCGGTCAGCCAGATCCAGGCGGTCACGGCCTGCCTCGCAGAGCAGAAGGTGCCGGTGCGCCAGGTCGCGCTGGCGGCCGAACGCCCCGGCATCGGCCCCCAGGTCTTGGTGCTGACGGGGCCGGTAGCGCAGGGCACGCTGGACCTTTCCGTGCATGCGTTGCAGGCGCGTTCCGAGGTGGCAGGCGTGGTGGCGACGCTGTGCGTGGAACTGCTGGAAGGTTGAGCCACGAACGCCGCTAGCGAAGCGCGCAGAACGTCGCGCGGGGGCGGCCGCAGCATCGGCGCCTGCATTCCTTCAGGGCGCAGAGAGGGCCCCGTCCACCACATGCTGCGCTTCTTCAAGAATGCGCGCGAGGTGGTCCTTGCCCTTGAAGCTCTCGCCGTAGATCTTGTAGATGTTCTCGGTGCCGGAGGGGCGAGCCGCGAACCAGCCGCTCTCGGTCACGACCTTCACGCCACCGATGGCCGCACCATTGCCCGGCGCATGGCTCAGCACGTTGACGATCCGGTCGCCCGCCAGTTCGGTCGAGCGGATCTGCTCGGGCGACAGGCTCGACAACCGCTTCTTCTGTTCCACCGTGGCCGCGGCATCCACGCGATCGGACACCGGCTGGCCCAGCGCCTGCGTCAGCTCGGTGTAGCGCTCGCCCGGGTCACGCCCGGTGCGCGCGGCGATCTCGGCCGAGAGCAGGGCGGGCACCAGGCCGTCCTTGTCGGTGGTCCACACCGAGCCGTCCTTGCGCAGAAAGGTCGCGCCCGCGCTTTCCTCGCCGCCGAAGGCCAGCGAGGCATCGACCAGCCCGTCTACGAACCACTTGAAGCCCACCGGCACCTCGTACAGCCTGCGGCCGAGCCGTGCGGTGACGCGGTCGATCATCTGGCTGCTCACCACCGTCTTGCCGACGGCCGCCTGCGCCGGCCAATGCGGGCGGTGCGTGTAGAGGTAGTCGATCATCACCGCGAGGTAGCTGTTGGGTTGCATCAACCCGGTGCTGCCCGAGACGATGCCGTGGCGGTCGTGGTCGGTGTCGCAGGCGAAGGCGATGCCGAAGCGGTCCTTCAATTCGATCAGCTTGTGCATGGCGTCGGGCGACGATGGGTCCATGCGGATGCGGCCGTCCCAGTCGAGCGACATGAAGCGGAAGGTCGGGTCGACTTCCTGGCTCAGCACGTTCAGGCGCGTGAGCTTGTAGCGCTCGGCAATCGCGGGCCAGTAGCGCACGCCCGCGCCGCCCAGCGGGTCGACACCCAGGTTGAGGTTCACGTCGCGGATCGCGTCCATGTCGAGCACCTGCGCCAGGTCTTCGACGTAGGTGTTCAGATAGTCGTGCCGGTGCGTGGTCGATGCGCGCAGCGCCTGCGCGAGCGGCATGCGCTTCACGCCTTCGAGGTTGTTGGCAAGCATCTTGTTGGCCGCCGCCTCGACGGCCGAGGTGATGTCGGTGCCGGCCGGTCCGCCGTTCGGCGGGTTGTACTTGAAGCCGCCGCTCTCGGGCGGGTTGTGCGAGGGCGTGATGACGATGCCATCGGCCAGCCCCCCGGTGCTTCCGGTGCGTCCACGGTTGTAGACGAGGATCGCGTGCGACACGGCCGGCGTCGGCGTGTATTCGTCGTCCTTCGAGATCATCAGCTCGACCCCGTTGGCCGCGAGTACCTCGACCGCGCTGTTGAAGGCCGGTGTCGACAGCGCATGCGTGTCGATCCCGAGGAACAGCGGCCCGTCGATGCCTTTCTGCTTGCGGTAGTCGCAGATCGCCTGGCTGATCGCCAGCACGTGCCATTCATTGAACGCATCGTCGAACGAGGAGCCGCGGTGCCCCGAGGTGCCGAAGGCCACGCGCTGGCTCGGCACCGACGGGTCGGGCCGTCCGGTGTAGTAGGCGGAGATCAGGCGCGGTATGTTGACCAGCAGTTCGATGGGTGCGGGCTGTCCCGCGAGAGGGTTGGTTGCTTGGCTCATGCGGGTGGAAAGTCGAGGTTGATGATGTCGCCGATGCGCTCGATGGCGATATCGGCGGGCGCATAGGCGGCGTTGGCCTGCGTGTCGAGCGCATAGTGCCCCTGCCGCACGAAGACCGTCGTCAGGCGCGATCCCCAGATGGCCTTCATGGCCGAGAGGATGCGCAGCTTGTCGTCGATCATCACGTAGTGCCGCGCGGGGTAGCACTGCTCGACGGCGTCGAGCATCTGTTCCTTGTGCACGTAGATCAGCACGCGGCCCTCGGTGGCGTCCCAAAGGCCGGAGCGTTGCACCTTGCGCGGCTGGAACACGACGTCGCCGTCGGACAGGATCACCGTGGGCCCGCGCTGGCGCAGGTGCTTCAGCGTCTCCAGCGCGCCGGGGTAGAGCCGGTCGGCAAAGGGGTAGTCGATGAGAAATTCCGACATCAGCAGCAGCCGCGAATCGCTCATGCCGCGGCTGCTTTCCTCGGCGCGGTAGCGCTGCAGGGCGCCGAGGTAGTCGACATAGCCGAGTTCGTTGCGCAATTGCTCGAAAGCCGTCCAGTAGCGGCTGGCGCTTTCGGCGCCGAAGGTCTGTTCGAGATGGGTGCGAAGGTCGGCGATGATGCCGTCGTTGTCGAGCAGGGTGTTGTCGACGTCGATCAGGAAAACGGTGGCAGGGGGCGGTGTCATGGTGTGTGGCGGGTGGGCCAGAACTGCGCGCGTCGCTTCCAGCATACGCTTCGAATGCGACCCCGGACGGCCGCAGCGTGATTTTGTTGAGGCTCCGAGATCCATTGGCTTGAGCCGTGCCGGGGATCGGCCTCGGAATTGAATAAGCTCCTGCTCAGGGTTGCAGTTTGAAGAAGGAGCAAGACAGATGCGCATCACCAACGGTCGCCACTGGATCGGCCTGCCGGCCATGGCCATGGGCCTTTTGCTGGCTGGCTGCCAGACGCCACCGGCCGACCGCCCCCTGACATCGGAAGTCCCCGAACCCCCGAGCTTCGTCACGCCGCCCGAAACCTGCCAGGCTGCTGCCGTGCGGTTTGGCCTGGGCCTGCGCGTCAGCCAGCAGTTGCTGGAAGAGATGCGCCAGCGCGCCGGCGCCCGCCTGGCACGTACGGTGCCCGCCGTGGAAAAAGCCGATCCGATGCAGGACACGGCGAGGCTCAACGTGCAGGTCGAACCGACCGGCCGCGTGGTGGGGGCCTATTGCGGCTAGGAGACGCGGCGTGGGCCCGGGTGTTGTGTGAATGCAGCGCTCATGTAACTAATATTAGCTAATAGGCACGCAATCGCCCCAATTGGGGGAACAATAGCCCGCGACCTCCGGAGCCCAGTCTTTTGTCGAACAAGCAACCCACAGTCTCTTTGCCGTCGTACTACGACGGGTCGGCACGTCTCCCGCCGGACGAGGTGCTGCGCCCGTTGATGGACGACTGGGCCCGTGCAGGCAAGCGCCTGGCTGCCGTCTGCTACATCGACGTGGACCGCTTTGCCTTGCTGAATGACCGCCTTGGCATGGTGGCGGGCAATGTCGCCCTCAAGGAGGTGGCCCGCCGCATCAAGGCTCAGCTGCCGCGCGAGAGCGTGATGGCCCGCGTGGGCGGCGACGAATTCGCGGCCCTGTTCGCCGGCCTCGGAACCTCGCAGTGCACCCAGGTGCTGGAACGCATCCAGGCTTCCCTCGCCGAGCCCTGGAGCTGGCATGACCAGGCGGGCAGCATCGACGCGAGCATCGGCGCCATGCTGCTCGACAGCAATGGCCCGCCCCCTGAAACCGCGCTGCGCCAGGCGCAGCACGCCGCCTTCTTCGCCAAGCGCGCGGCCGACGGCAAGGTGCATTACTTCGACGCGCCGCAAGCGCGCGCCGACGAGCAGGTGGTGCGCGAGCGCCAGCGGATCCAGGAAGGCCTGCTGCAGGGCGAGTTCTTCCTGGTCTACCAGCCCAAGGTCGACATGCAGCGCGGCGTGGTGGTCGGCGTCGAGGCGCTGTTGCGCTGGCAGCACCCCGAGCGCGGCCTGCTGCCGCCGGCCCAGTTCGTGCCGCTGATCGAAGACGACGCGCTGGTCGAGCAGGTCGGCGACTGGGCCATCGCCACGGCCCTTTGGCAGGCGCACCAGTGGCGCCTGGCGGGCCTGCAGATGTCGGTGAGCGTGAACGTGGCACCGCGCCACATGATGCGCTGGGACTTCGTCGAACGGCTCGCGCGGCACCTGTCGCAGTTTCCGAAGCTGGGTGCGGGCATGCTGGAGCTCGAGATCCTGGAAACCACAGCGATCAGCCAGTTCGCGAACGTCGCGCTGTTCGTCGAGGCTTGCAAGACGCTGGGCGTGGGCGTGACCATCGACGACTTCGGCACCGGCTACTCCTCGCTCACCTATCTGCGCCAGCTGCCGGTGTCGACCGTGAAGATCGACCAGTCGTTCGTGCGTGGCATGCTCGACAACGGCCAGGACCACGCCATCGTGCAGGGCATCATCGCGCTGCTCCACGCGCTCGGACTCACGGCGGTGGCTGAAGGCGTCGAAACGGTGAAGCAGGGCGAAGAGCTGCTCGCCCTGGGCTGCACGCTCGCCCAGGGCTACGGCATTGCCATGCCGATGGCGGCCAAGGACATCGTGCAATGGGTGGCGCAGTACGAGCGGGCTCCCCTGTGGGGTACCCGCGCGGCGGCGCTGCCCGGCGCCTGAGCGCTGCGGCGGCGTCCGTTCAGCTGGACGCAGGAACCACGGCGTCGCGGACCATGGCCCGGCGGCTTTGCTTGACGGCGCGCATCGCGGTGTCGGCCTGGCGCAGGGCGGCCTCGGCAGAGACGGTGCGGGGGTCGACGGCCACCACGCCGACACTGGCGCCGCCGTAGTCGATCGTCAGGTGCCGCAGCTTCAGCTCGAAGATGGTGTTTTCCGCCAGACGGTCGGCCATGGCCCGCGCGCCCGTGCGCGGCGACTCGTCCAGCGCGGGCCCGAGGCCGATCACCACGAATTCGTCGGAGCCGAAGCGCGCCAGCATGTCGCTCGCGCGCACCGAGGCCGAGAGCTGTTTTGCCATGGCCGACAGGAACTCGTCGCCGACCTCGTGGCCGTGCGTGTCGTTGATCTTCTTGAAATTGTCCATGTCGATGAAGCCGACCAGCACGCTCTGCCCGCCGCGCGCGCCCTGCGCCAGCATGCGCTGCAGTTCGTCGGTGAGCGCGCGGCGGTTGGGCAGGCCGGTGAGGGCGTCGGTCGCGGCGTGGGTGGCGAGCTGGGCCTGGGCTTTCTTGAGCTTTGCGACGAGCAGCTCGCGCTCCACCTGCTGGCCGATCAGCCGCGCGAAAAGCCGCAGCACCGGCTCGGTATGCGGCGGCAGCGGCAGCTGTTGTGAGCTGGCACCGCACAGGACACCGAAGAGGTCGCCGCTTCCGGCCGTCACCGGTGCGCTCACACAGGTCTGGATGCCGAGCCGGCGGGCGGCGTCGGCATCGCCCCAGCAGCCGCCGGCGTCGTCCGTGTAGATGCGGCCTTCCTCCATGGCATGCCGGCAGAGCGTGTCGGCCCAAGGCACCGGCGCACCCTCGGGCAGGGACAATTCACCGGCGTTGTGGGCGAACAAGATGTGCTGTCGGCCCTTGTCGAGGTCGATGGTCGTGAGGTAAGCCGACTCCAGGCCCGTCGCCGCCTCGAGCATTTCGAGCATCGGGCGTACGAGGTCTTCCAGCGTCTTGGCCGAGGAGACGGAGTCGGATAGCTGTTCGATCAAGGATTCCATGGCCGACATTCTGATGGCATCGGTTGCGTTCGGGAGGGCAATTTCAAGAGGCCAGAGCTTCCATCAGCTCGGTTTCGATGGCCAGTTGCGTTTTTTGGCCCTGGAGTTCGGGGCCGCTGATCAGGAAGGTGTCTTCCACCCGCTCGCCCAGCGTCGTGACCTTGGCGAGCTGCAGGTTCAGGTGATGGCGCGCCAGCACCCGGGCCACCGAGTACAGCAGGCCGGCACGGTCGCTGGCCGAGATGTTGAGCAGCCAGCGCTGCGCCTTGTCGTCCGGCAGCAGGCTGATGCGCGGCTTGATCGGAAAGCTGCGCACCCGGCGCGAGACCCGGCCCATGCTGGGTGGGGGCAGGGCACCGGCCTCGGTGAGCGTCTGCGCCAGGCCCGACTCGACCATGCTGATCAGGTCGCGGTAGTGGTCCGGCACGAAGGTGGTCACCACCTGGAAGGTATCGAGCGCGTAGCCGTTGCTCGCGGTGTGCACCTTGGCGTCGAGGATGCTGAAGGACGCCTGGTCGAAGTAGCCGCAGATGCGCGCGAACAGGTCGGGCTGGTCGGGCGTGTAGACCACCACCTGCAGGCCTTCGCCCACCGGCGACAGGTGCGCGCGCACCACAGGCGGCGCCTTCGGGTCGACCGGCACGTTACTGGGCGGCACGAAGCGCGAGAGCTGCTTGGCGTGCCAGGCGATCTCGGTGGCGTCGTGGCGCATGAAGTAGCCCACGTCGAGCGTGTCCCACAGCGCCTTGTGCGCCTCGAAGCGCTGCGCGTGCAGGGCCAGTTGCACGAGCGCCTCGCGCTTGCGCGACTCGACCTCGGCATCCGGATCGGGCATGCGTCCGCCCAGTGCGCGCAGCGTGTAGCGGTACAGGTCTTCGAGCAGCTTGCCTTTCCAGGCATTCCACACGCGCGGGGAGGTGCCGCGGATGTCGGCGACGGTCAGCAGGTAGAGCGCCGTCAGGTAGCGCTCGTTGCCCACTCGCTTGGCGAAAGCGCCAATCACCTCGGGGTCGCTCAGGTCCTGCTTCTGCGCGACCTGGCTCATCACCAGGTGCTCGGCCACCAGAAACTCGATGAGCCTGGAATCTTCGCGGGCGATGCCGTGCTGCTTGCAGAAACGCTGAACGTCGCGCGCGCCGAGTGTGGAGTGATCGCCGCCGCGGCCCTTGGCGATGTCGTGGAACAGGGCGGCCACGTACAGGATCCAGGGCTTGTCCCATCCGGCCGCCAGCTGCGAGCAGAACGGGTATTCGTGCGCATGCTCGGCGATGAAGAAGCGCCGCACGTTGCGCAGCACCATCAGGATGTGCTGGTCCACCGTGTAGACGTGGAACAGGTCGTGCTGCATCTGCCCCACGATACTGCGGAACACTCGCAGATAGCGCCCCAGCACCGAGGTCTGGTTCATCAGCCGGAACGCATGCGTGATGCCGTAGGGCTGCATCAGGATCCGCATGAACGTGTCGTGGTTGACCGGGTCGTTGCGGAACTTGCTGTCCATGACGTGGCGCGCGTTGTAGAGCGCGCGCAGCGTGCGCGCCGACAGGCCCTGCACGCCGATGGTCTTCTGGTACAGCAGGAAGGTTTCGAGCACCGCATGCGGCTCGCGCTCGTAGAGGTCGTCGCTGGCGATCTCGATCAGGCCGGCACGTTCGTAGAAGCGCTCGTTGATCGGTGTGTGCTGCTCGTCGATGGGCTGCAGGCGCTCGGCAATGTTGAGCAGCAGGATCTGGTTGAGCTGCGACACCGCCTTGGCCGCCCAGTAGTAGCGCCGCATCAAGGCCTCGCTCGACTTGCGCTGCGACTCGCCTTCGTAGCCGAAGCTTGCCGCCACGGCCGTCTGCAGGTCGAACACCAGCCGATCTTCGCGCCGGTTGGCAATCACGTGCAGCCGGGCGCGGATCAACGAGAGCAGCGCCTCGTTGCGCTTGATCTGCTGCGCCTCGAACGGGGTGGCCAGGCCGTTCTTGGCGAGGTCGTCCCAGCGGCCGCCGTAGCCGGCGGCCTTGGTCATCCAGAGGATGGTCTGCAGGTCGCGCAGGCCACCCGGCGATTCCTTGCAGTTGGGCTCCAGCGCGTAGGGCGTGTTGTCGAACTTCTGGTGGCGATGCCGCATTTCCTGCGACTTGGCCACGAAGAAGGCCTGCGGGTCGATGGCGCGGGTGAAGCGGCGGCGGAAGGCGGTGAAGAGCTTCTTGTCGCCCACGATCAGGCGTGCTTCGAGCAGCGAGGTCTGAACGGTGACGTCCTTCTCGGCCTCGGCCAGGCATTCCTCGACCGTGCGCACGCTGGAGCCGATCTCGAGGCCCGCGTCCCAGCAATGGCCGATGAAGGCCTCGACGCGGGCCGGGTCGATTTCGCTCTCGTGGCCCTCGGGCGGCAGCAGCAGGAGCACGTCGACGTCGGAATACGGAAACAGCTCGCCGCGCCCGAAACCGCCCACGGCAGCCAGCGTGAGCGAGTCGCCGAAGCCGGCCTCGCGCCACAGGGTGCAGAGCGTCTCGTCGGCGAGCGCCGAGAGCTGGCGCAGCACCGCGTGCACGCTGCGGGTCGGCGCGCGCGCAAAGCGCAGGGTGTCGAACAGGGCGAGCTTCTTGGCGCGATAGGCTTCGCGCAGCGTCGCTACGTCGATCTTGGCTGCTTCGATCACGGCCGGGGAGCGCGTGTGCGCGTCAGGTTTTGGTCGAGGTGACGAAGGAGGGCGGCGGCGGGCTGCCCGCGGACAACGTCAACACCTCGTAGCCGGTCTCGGTGACGAGCACCGTGTGCTCCCACTGGGCCGACAGCGAGTGGTCGCGCGTGACGATGGTCCAGCCGTCGTATTGGCCGCCCTTGAAGTCTTCCTTCACGTCGCGCTTGCCGGCGTTGATCATCGGCTCGATGGTGAAGATCATGCCGGGCTTGAGTTCTTCCATGGTGCCCGGGCGGCCGTAGTGCAGCACCTGGGGCTCTTCATGGAAGCGCTGGCCCACGCCGTGGCCGCAGAACTCGCGCACGATCGAGAAGCCCTGGCCTTCGGCGAACTTCTGGATCGCGTGGCCCACGTCGCCCAGATGCGCGCCGGGGCGCACCTGCAGGATGCCGTGCCACATGGCTTCGTAGGTGATGCTGCACAGGCGCTTGGCGGCGATGGAGGCGTCGCCGATCACGAACATGCGGCTGTTGTCGCCGAACCAGCCATCCTTGATGACGGTCACGTCGACGTTCATGATGTCGCCCTTCTTCAGGGGCTTGTCATTGGGAATGCCGTGGCACACCACGTGGTTCACCGAGGTGCAGAGCGACTTCGGGAACGGGACGCTGCTCGCGCCCATGTAGCCCACCGTGGCGGAGGTGGTGCCCTGCTTGACCATGTACTCGGCGGCCAGCCGGTCGACATCGTTCGTTGTGATGCCGGGCTTGATGAAAGGGGTGAGGTAGTCCAGCACCTCGGAGCCAAGGCGGCAGGCGACCCGCATGGCTTCGATGCCCGCAGCGTCTTTGTAGTTAATGCTCATGCCCGAATTATCCCATTCACCAAGCTAAAATTCCGGGTTAACGCGGATGACCCCAGTCAGCGGCCATCCGCCTCGATTCCTTGAATTCCAACGCGGCCCCCGAGGCCCCCATCGACCGTGACGCAGCCCGCACCTCAAGCCCTTCCTGTCGTAACCATGTTCGAGGGCGGCAGCGCGCTCAGCGACTTCCGCGCGCGGCAGCTGCTGCCGAAGCTGCAGGCCATCGAGCCGCGCATCGAGGGCATTTCCGCCCGTTTCGTGCACCTCGTGGTCACCGATGCGGCGCTGGATGCGGCCGGCCGCGAGCGCTTTGCCGCGCTGCTGGCCTACGGTGAGCCCTTCGAGGCGCCGGCCAAGGCGGGCACCTCGGTGGTGGTCACGCCGCGCCTGGGCACCGTGTCGCCCTGGGCTTCCAAGGCCACCGACATCGCCCACAACTGCGGCCTGGCATTGCGCCGGGTCGAGCGCGTCACGCAGTACCACCTGAAGCTCAAGGCGCCGCTGATCGGCAAGGCGCCCGTGATCGAGGGCGACACGCTCGCCGCGGTGGCCGGCCCGCTGCACGACCGCATGACCGAATCGGTGCTGGCCACCGTCGAGCAGGCGGCCAGTCTGTTCAGCGAGCTGCCGGCCCAGCCGATGGCGCAGGTCGACGTGCAGAGCGGCGGTCGCGACGCGCTGGTAGCGGCCAACACCGGTTTCGGCCTGGCGCTGGCCGAGGACGAGATCGATTACCTCGTTGACGCCTTCACTCGCCTCGGGCGCAACCCCAGCGACGTCGAACTGATGATGTTCGCGCAGGCCAACAGCGAGCACTGCCGCCACAAGATCTTCAACGCCCAGTTCACCATCGACGGCAGGGCCCAGCCCCAGAGCCTGTTCTCGATGATCCGCCACACCGAGAAGCAGAACCCGCAGCACACGGTCGTCGCCTATGCCGACAACGCCTCGGTGATGGAAGGCGCGACCATCGAGCGCTTCATTCCGGCACACGGTTCGCAAAGCTATCAAAAAGATAGCGCCCTGAGCCATGTGCTGATGAAGGTCGAGACGCACAACCACCCGACAGCCATTTCGCCTTTTCCGGGCGCTTCCACCGGCGCTGGCGGCGAGATCCGCGACGAGGGCGCCACCGGCCGCGGCTCCAAACCCAAGGCGGGCCTGACCGGCTTCACCGTGTCCAAGCTCTGGCCGCAAGAGGGCCACTACGGCAAGCCCGAACACATCGCGAGCCCGCTGCAGATCATGACCGAGGGCCCGCTGGGGGGCGCCGCGTTCAACAACGAATTCGGCCGGCCCAACCTGCTGGGCTACTTCCGGGAATACGAGCAGACCGTGGCGAGCGACCTTGATACCGTGCAGCGCGGCTACCACAAGCCCATCATGATCGCGGGCGGCCTCGGCAGCATCGACGCCACCCAGACGAAGAAGATCCAGTTCCCCGCCGGCTCGCTGCTGATCCAGCTCGGCGGCCCCGGCATGCGCATCGGCATGGGCGGCAGCGCCGCCAGCTCGATGGCCACCGGCGCCAACGCGGCCGAGCTCGACTTCGACTCGGTGCAGCGTGGCAACCCCGAGATCGAGCGCCGCGCGCAGGAGGTCATCAACCACTGCTGGCAACAGGGCGCGGCCAACCCGATCCTGGCGATCCACGACGTGGGCGCGGGCGGCCTGAGCAATGCCTTCCCCGAACTGACCAACGACGCCGGCCGCGGCGCGCGTTTCGACCTGCGCGCCGTGCCGCTCGAAGAGTCGGGCATGGCCCCCAAGGAAATCTGGTGCAACGAAAGCCAGGAGCGCTACGTGCTGGCCATCGCGCCGGAATCGCTCGCGCAGTTCAAGGCTTTCTGCGAGCGCGAGCGCTGTCCGTTCTCGGTGGTCGGCGTGGCGACCGAAGCGCGCCAGCTGCTGGTGGCCGACGAAGGCGCCGAGGTGCAGCCTGTCGACATGCCGATGGACGTGCTGCTGGGCAAGCCGCCCAAGATGCACCGCGACGTGAAGAGCGTGGCGCGCACGTTCAAGCCGCTCGACCTCACGGGCGTCGACCTGCAGAAGGCCGCCATCGACGTGCTCTCGCACCCGACCGTCGCCTCCAAGCGCTTCCTGATCACCATCGGCGACCGCACCGTGGGCGGCATGAGCCACCGCGACCAGATGGTCGGCCCGTGGCAGGTGCCTGTGGCCGACTGCGCCGTGACGCTGGCCGACTACAAGGGCTTTGCCGGCGAAGCGATGAGCATGGGCGAGCGCACGCCCCTGGCCGCGCTCGACGCGCCGGCTTCGGGACGCATGGCCGTGGCCGAGGCCATCACCAACCTGCTGGCTGCGCCCGTCGAGCTCTCGCGCGTCAAGCTCTCGGCCAACTGGATGGCCGCCTGCGGCGAACCCGGCGAAGACGCTGCGCTGTACGAGACCGTCAAGGCCGTGGGTCTGGAACTGTGCCCGGCGCTGGGCGTGTCGATCCCGGTCGGCAAGGATTCGCTGTCGATGCGCACGCAGTGGAAGGACAACGGCGAAGCCAGGAAGGTCACCTCGCCCGTGAGCCTGATCGTCACCGCCTTCGCCTCGCTGGCCGATGTGCGCGGCACGCTCACGCCGCAGCTCGACGCCGAAGAAGCCGACACCACGCTGGTGCTGATCGACCTGGGCCGCGGCCAGCACCGCATGGCCGGCAGCATTCTGTCGCAGACGCTCAATCAGAGCGGCGACACCGTGCCCGATCTCGACGACCCGGCACAATTGGTCGCGCTGGTCGATGCCGTGAACGCGCTGCGCGCCGAGGGCAAGATCCTCGCGATGCACGACCGCAGCGACGGCGGCCTGTTCGCCACCGCTTGCGAAATGGCCTTTGCCGGCCACGTCGGCGTGGCGCTGAACGTCGACATGCTGGTCACCGAAGGCGATGGCATTTCCGACAGCCGCATGGAAACCGGCGACGCCAAGAACTGGGCGCAGCAGGTCAGTGCGCGGCGCGAAGAGCTCACGCTCAAGGCGCTGTTCAACGAAGAGCTGGGCATGGTGCTGCAGGTGCGCACGGCCGAGCGCAACGACGTGATGCAGGTGCTGCGCGCGCACGGCCTGAGCGCTCACAGCCACTTCGTCGGCAAGACCCGGCCTGCGAGTTCCACGATGGATGCCGGCAAGGGCAAGCTCGAAGTCTGGCGCGATGCCAAGCCGGTGTTCAGCGCGAGCCTGCACGACCTGCACCAGGTGTGGGACTCGGTCAGCTGGAAGATCGCCCGCGAGCGCGACAACCCCGCCTGCGCCGATGCCGAGCATGCCGCGGCAGGCGTGCCTTCGGACCCTGGCATGCATGTGTTTCTGCCGAATGCGCAGCCCGCGGCGCCGGCCATCCTGCAATCGCGCCCCAAGGTCGCCATCCTCCGCGAACAAGGCGTCAACTCGCACGTCGAGATGGCCTACGCCTTCACCGAAGCCGGCTTCGAGGCCTTCGACGTCCACATGACCGACCTGCAAACGGGCAGGGCAGACCTCGCCAATTTCAAGGGCGTGGTCGCCTGCGGCGGCTTCAGTTATGGCGACACGCTGGGCGCCGGCATCGGCTGGGCGCGCAGCATCACCTTCAACCCGAAGCTGGCCGAGCAGTTCAAGACCTTCTTCGGCCGCGCCGACACCTTCGGGCTCGGCGTGTGCAACGGCTGCCAGATGTTCGCCGAGCTGGCCGACATCATTCCGGGTGCCGAAGCCTGGCCGCGCTTCACCACCAACCAGAGCGAGCGCTTCGAGGCCCGTCTGTCGATGGTCGAGGTGCTCGAATCGCCGAGCATCTTCTTCCAGGGCATGGCCGGCAGCCGCCTGCCGATCGCGGTCGCGCACGGCGAGGGCTATGCCAACTTCAAGCACCGCGGCGACGCCGCCAAGGCCATCGGCGCGATGCGTTTCGTGGACAATCACGGCCAACCGACCGAGCAGTACCCGTTCAACCCGAACGGCAGCGCGGGCGGCCTGACCTCCGTGACCACGCCGGACGGCCGCTTCACCGCCGTGATGCCGCATCCGGAACGCGTGTTCCGCAACATCCAGATGAGCTGGACGCCGGGCGACCGCAGCGAGCTGAGCCCGTGGATGCAGATCTGGCGCAATGCGCGCAAGTGGGTCGGCTGATCGACGCAGCAAGCCCGTTCGGCGGGCAACAAAAAAGCGGCCCACGGGGCCGCTTTTTTTATTTCCAGAACACCGCGGAACCGGCTTTGCCGGGCCGCAGGTGTTGCCCCCTGCAAGGGGTGGCGTAGCGACGCGAAGTGCGCGAAGCTTGGGGGTGTGCCTTATTCCACCTTTGCCTTCGCGCGCAATTCTTCCTGATACTTCTGCAGGCGCTGCTGCTGCAGCTGCTGCGTGATCTGCGGCTTCACTTCTTCCAGCTTCGGCAGCTGGGCCTGGCGGATGTCGTCGACGCGGATGATGTGCCAGCCGAACTGGGTCTTGATCGGAGCGGGGGTGGTCTCGCCCTTCTTGAGCTTGATCATCGCTTCCGAGAACTCGGGCACGAAGCCCGCGGGGTTGGCCCAGTCGAGGTCGCCGCCGTTGGCGCCCGAGCCCGGGTCCTTGCTCTGCTTCTTGGCGATGTCTTCGAACTTGGCGCCCTTCTTCAGGTCGGCCATGATCTTCTTGGCCTGGTCTTCGGTCTCGACCAGGATGTGGCGCGCCTTGTATTCCTTGCCGCCGTTGGCAGCAACGAACTTGTCGTACTCGGCCTTCACGTCGGCGTCCGAGATGGGGTTGGTCTTGCGGTAGTTCTCGAACAGTGCGCGGATCAGGATGGCCTGGCGGGCGAGTTCGAGCTGGTTCTTGTAATCCTCGCTGGCGTCCAGGCCTTGCTTCTGGGCTTCCTGCATGAACACTTCGCGCGCCACGATTTCCTCACGCAGCTGGCTCTGCATCTCGGGCGTCACCGGGCGGCCTGCGGCGGCCAGCTGCTGCGCCAGAACTTCCATGCGGGCCTTGGGCACCGGCTTGCCGTTCACGATGGCTGCGTTCTGCGCCAGAGCCGCCACCGGAATGGCACCGATCAACGCTGCGGCCGCAACGGCCTGCAAGATGTGTTTTTTCATGAAATGAATATCAGGCTGGAGAAGAAATGCGCGTGTAGGAATAAGCGCGTGAAAGAAAGCGGGCAGAGGGCTCAAAGCACCTCGATGGCGATGGCGTGAAGGCCCTGCGCGATAAAAACCTGGAGGGCATCATACACAAGCCGATGCCGCGCCACGCGGGGCTTTCCGGCGAACAGCGGCGAGGCGATGCGCACTCGGAAATGGCTGCCCCGTCCTTGCGCATTGGCACCGGCGTGGCCCGCGTGGGCGCTGCTTTCGTCTATCACTTCAAGCTGCGTCGGGGCCAGCGCCTCGCGCAACGCGGCTTCGAGGTCGGCGGCGGTGGGGAGGGAGG